>CAYXRQ010000192.1:0-3564 GCA_964466765.1 uncultured Bifidobacterium sp.
AGGCCGCCATGGGGATCTCCGACGTCGAGCGCGTCGACGTGGCTTACTCGGAGATCACCGCACAGGACGTGGAGTCGGACGACGCGGCACTGCGCGACGTGCGGCAGCTGGACCCCACGCAGATGAAGGACAGGTTCGCGCTGGACAAGGGCCTCAACTCCTTCTACGGCGTGAACGAACTGGATGTCGACCGCTACTCCATCGACGGGCGCGTGCAGCAGGTGCTCGTGGCGGCCCGCGAACTGAACCCCGGCGGCCTTCCGAACAAGACCTGGGTCTCCCAGCACCTCCTGTACACGCACGGCTGCGGCGTGATCGCGGCCCCGGCCAGCATTGCCACCAGCGACGGACGCCCGAAGTACATCGACCTCGGTGTGACCCGCCCGCAGCTGTACTTCGGCGACGGGCTCGGCGGGTACGCAGTGGTGAACACCGACCAGAAGGAGCAGGCGTGCGAGGGCGCGACCGAGACGTCGTTCTCGGCCGATGCCGGCATCCGCATCGACAGCACGCTGCGCAAGGTCGCACTAGCCGTGAACTTCGGCGAGTTCAACCTGTTCGGCTCGCGCCTGGTCCGCGAGGACTCCCGTTTCCTGTGGGTGCGCGACATACGTGAGCGCGTGCGCAAGATCGCACCGTTCCTCCACTACGACGGAGACCCGTACCCCGTCGTGGTGAAGGGCGAGGTGAAGTGGGTCATCGACGCGTTCACCACCACCGACAAGTATCCGTACGCGGAGATGGCGAACACGACCCAGCTCACCGCAGGAAGCGGCCTGGACCACTCGTTCAACTACGTGCGCAACAGCGTGAAGGTCGTGATCGACGCATACTCGGGCGAGACGGTGTTCTACACCATGGACTCGAAGGACCCGATTGCGCGCATGTGGCGGGCCGCATTCCCGGGCCTCTTCGTGAAGGGTTCCGAGGTGGACCCGCAGCTGGCCGCCCACTTCCGCTACCCGGAGGACCTCTTCCGCGTGCAGACCAATCTCTTCGGGCGCTACCAGTTCGACGACGCGACGCTGTTCTTCAACCGCGATGCCGCCTGGAGCGTGGCGCAGGCCCCGGCCACGGAGCCGGAGGAGAGCAACTCGTCACCGGCACTCGGGACCATCTCGCCCGGAGCACCGGCAGGTGCGGAGTCCATCGGCGTCGACGACTCGGCGGGGGAGCGCTTCACCCCGTACTACACGATCTTCCACGCGCCGGGTGAGCCGACAGATGTCGGCGTGTTCTCCATGCTGCGGCCGTTCGTGCCGTTCTCCTCCGACGACAGCCGCAAGGAACTGCGCAGCTTCATGGTCGTGTCCAGCGACCCGAAGTCATACGGGAAGATGACGGTGTACCAGATGGCCACGCCGCTGCCGCCCGGCCCGGCGACCATCGCTTCGGAGTTCGAGTCCGAGCCGTCGATTTCCCAGACGATCACGCCGCTCGACCAGCGCGGCTCGCGCGTGACCTTCGGCGACCTGCAGATCGTGTCGGTCGGCAAGGGCCTCATGTACCTGCGGCCCATGTTCGTGCTGCCCGACGGCAATGACTCCAAGCAAGTGTTCGTGCGCAAGGTCCTGGCCTCGTACAACGGCAAGTCGGTGATCGGTGACAGCCTCACCGAGGCCGTCAGCAAGCTGTTCCCCGGCTTCAGCATGAACCTCGGTGACAGGGTCGGCCAGACGGGCACGCCCGTGACGACCACCGTCCCCGGTTCCACGCAGACCACGGCGCCGCCGACTGCACCCGCCGGCACCACGCCAGCGGACCTGCTCGCCCAGGCACAGCAGTTGTTCGACCAGGCCGATGCTGCGCTCGCGCAGTCGCCGCCGGACTTCGCCACATACCAGTCGAAGCAGGCACAGGCCCGCGCGCTGGTGGAGAGGGCGCTCGAGGCGATCAACGAGTAGCCGGCGGTCGGGCGCTGACGGCTGCTCAGTGTCCGCTCAGCGGTTGCGCCTTGACAGGTGGTCGGCGAGGGCGGCGAGGTCCTGGCGGAACGCGATCTCGTAGCGGACCTGCTCCTGTGCGAGCCGGATCTGGCTCGCCTTCAGTGACTCGACCAGCTCGGTGTTGACGGCCTCGCCGCTGCTCGCCGCGATCCTGTCGATCTCGTCACCCATCTCGTGCAGCTGGCGCGACAGCTCGTTGCCCATGCTGACGAGGCGCTGCTCGATGACAGTGAGCTTCTCCGCGGTCGCCCGCGTGACGGCCTTCTCCTCGTCGAGTGCCGCGCCGTACCGCGCGACCAACTCCTCGAGGTGGGTCAGCCGCTCCGATGCCACACGGGACTCCTCCCGGCTGACCTCCAGTGCCTGTGCCGAGAACGCCATCAGGTCGTCGATCGCACCGAGAACCGGGTCCGGTTGTCTGTTCTTGCGGGAGAAGATGGCCATGTGGTCGGGGCGCGTCGGCGGCGGGTTGCGGCTGTGTCGCGTTGCTTGTACCGTACTTTCCCTGCAACGCCGCGGGGTGGAGCAGCTCGGTAGCTCGTCGGGCTCATAACCCGAAGGTCGCAGGTTCAAATCCTGCCCCCGCCACCAATCGGAAGGCCCGGTCCCACAGTGTGGGGCCGGGCCTTCTGCGTTGACCGCGCGGAACCGTGACGGCAGGCTGTGCCCCGCACGCGTCCGTGGCGTGAGGGCGCCACCGCTTGTCTCCGCCTCGCCGCGGCGGTGTGCGGGGTGGTCGAATGGTCACCCGATGGCGACGAGCACAGGATCCGCGACGCGATGAGCATCAGGGGCGCCGCGTTCGTGGCGGGCATTTACGAGCACCCGCGCAGGGAGATCCCCGACCGCACGATCTGGGAGATCCATGCCGAGGTCGCACTCGGTGCGCTCGCGGATGCCGGCCTCACGCTCGCCGACGTGGACGGCGTCTTCTGCGACGGCACCTCGGGCTTCGGCACCATGACCCTCTGCGACCACCTCGGCATCAGGCCGCGGTACGTGGACAACACCGAGACGGGCGGCTCCTCGTACCTGGCCCACGTGGGGCATGCCGCCGCAGCGATCGCCGCCGGCAAGTGCAGCGTCGCTCTCGTCACTCTTGCGGGCAAGCCCCGCTCGGGCGGGTCCGGGGTCTCGTTCGCCGCGGGGCCCGAGTCGTCGTTCGAGTCGCTGTGGGGCATCGCTGGCGCCCCGCACACCTACGCGCTGGCCGCGCGGCGCCACATGCACGAGTTCGGAACCACGGCAGAGCAGCTCGCCGAGATCAAGGTCGCCGCCAGCATCCACGCCCAGCACAACCCGCACGCTTTCCTGCCGTACGCCGTCACGGTGGAGGACGTCGTCAACTCGCCGATGGTCGCTGACCCGCTGCACAGGCTCGACTGCTGCGTGGTCACCGACGGCGGCGGTGCGCTCGTGGTCGTGTCGCCCGAGGTCGCGCGCTCGCTCGGCCGCACGAACGCGAAGGTCCTGGGCCACGGCGAGGCGATCAAGTCCACCGACAACGGCCGCATCGACCTCACGTACACCGGTGCGGTGTGGTCGGGGCCGCGCGCGTTCGAGGAGGCCCGCGTCTCGCACGGGGACATCCGCTACGCCTCCATCTACGACAGCTTCA
>CAYXRQ010000193.1:0-3548 GCA_964466765.1 uncultured Bifidobacterium sp.
TCGTGCCGCCGGACTCGATCACGTCGATCTGGCGGCGTGCCTCGTAGTCGATGGCACGCCCGAGCGCCCGGATCGAGTTCACGTTCTTGATCTCGCACCGCGTCCCGAACGGGGTGCCCGGCTTGTGCACCGACACGTTCACGTCGACGCGCATTGAGCCCTCTTCCATCTTCGCGTCGGAAGCACCGATGGCGGCGACGATCGCGCGCAGCTCGGCGGCATACTCCTTCGACTGTTCGCTGGTGCGGATGTCCGGGCGGGACACGATCTCCACCAGCGGCACGCCCGCACGGTTGAAGTCGATCAGGGAGTAGTCGCTGCCGTGGATACGGCCCGTGGCACCGCCCACATGGGTGCTCTTGCCGGTGTCCTCCTCCAGGTGGGCACGCTCCACGCCGATGCGCACGCCGCTCGGCAGGTCGAGATGACCGTCGGCGTTCAGCGGGATGTCGTACTGGCTGATCTGGTACGCCTTCGGCATGTCGGGGTAGAAGTAGTTCTTGCGGTGGAAGATGCACGGCTGGATGCGGCAGTTCAGCGCGATGCCGATGCGCATGGCCAGCTCCACCGCGTGCCTGTTGAGGACCGGCAGCGCGCCGGGGAGCGCGAGCGTGACGGGGTCGATGTTCGTGTTCGGCTCGTCGCCGAACCTGTTGGGCGAGCCGCTGAAGAGCTTCGTGCGGGTCGCGAGCTCCACGTGCACCTCGAGGCCCACGATGAGCTCCCAGCCACCGGGGAGCAGCTGCTCCTCAGTGGCGCGCACCGAACTGAGCGTGCTGTCGCTCACTGCGCACCTCCCGCGGCGGCCTCGAGCGCGCCGCCGACGCGGAACATCGCCTGCTCCCCGAGTGCCGGCGCCAGCACCTGGACGCCGACGGGCATGCCATGCGCACCGGTGCCGAAGGGGACGCTCATTGCCGGGTGGCCGGCGAGGTTCGTGGGGATCGTGTAGATGTCGCACAGGTACATGGACATGGGGTCCGCCACCTTCTCGCCGAAGCGGAACGCGACGACGGGCGAGGTGGGGGTGAGTATGGCGTCGACCTGCGAGTAGGCACGGGCGAAGTCGTCGGCGATCAGCCTCCGCACCTTCAGCGCCTTGCCGTAGTACGCGTCGTAGTAGCCCGCAGAGAGTGCGTAGGTGCCGAGCATGATGCGGCGCTGCACCTCGTCCCCGAAGCCGGCGGCGCGCGTGGCGCCGTACATCGCGTTCGTGTCCGCCGCACCGACGCGCAGGCCGTAGCGCACGCCGTCGAAGCGGGCCAGGTTGCTGCTGGCCTCGGCGGGGGCGATCAGGTAGTACGCGGTGAGGGCGTAGGAGAGGCTCGGGAGCTGCACGTCCACGATCTCGGCGCCGGCCGCGCGCAACGCTGCGAAGGCTGCCTCGAGCGCGGCCTCGACCTCCGGCTCGGCGCCGCCCGGCAGGTCCGTGACGCGGCCGATCCGCATGCCCGCGACCCCCGCGACGGTGGAGGCACGCAGCGACAGCGGCGGTGCGGGGATGGACGTGGAGTCGTTCGCGTCGTGGCCGCTGATGACCTCGGTGACGAGCGCGGCGTCGTCCACGGTGGTGGCGAACGGACCGACCTGGTCGAGGCTGCTGGCGTACGCGACCAGGCCGAACCTGCTGACGGTGCCGTACGTGGGCTTCACGCCCACGATGCCGCACATCGCAGCCGGCTGGCGGATGGAGCCACCCGTGTCGCTGCCGAGGCTGACGGGCGAGAACCCCGCCGCGACAGCGGCCGCGCTGCCGCCGCTGCTGCCGCCGGGCACGCGCGAGGTGTCGAGCGGGTTGCGCGAGGGCCCGAACGCGGAGTTCTCCGTGCTCGAGCCCATGGCGAACTCGTCGAGGTTGGTCTTGCCCACGATCACGGCACCGGCCTGCCGCAGACGCGTGATGACGGTGGCGTCGTACGGGGGCCTCCAGCCCTGCAGGATGCGCGAGGAGCACGTGGTCTCGGTGCCGCGCGTGCACAGGTTGTCCTTCACCGCCACGGGCACGCCCGCGAGCGGGCCCACGGGCCGGCCGGCCCTCACGTCCGCGTCGATCTCGTCGGCGCGCGCCCGTGCCGCATCGGCAGTGACCAGGTTGAACGCGTGGATCTCTCCCTCGCGCGCGTCGATGGCGGCCAGGTGCTGCTCCAGCACCTCGCGCGCGGTGACCTGGCCGGATGCGACGGCCGCGGCGATGGCGGATGCGGTGGACGGGACGGCGGCCATGTCAGCCGTCCAGCCCGATGATCGGCGGCACGCGGAACCTGCGCTCCTCCGCCTCCGGGGCGGCGGCGAGGACCTCATCGGTGTCGAGCGTGGGGAGCTCAACGTCGTCGCGCATCACGTTGACAAGCGGGTAGGGCTGGGTCATCGGGGCGACTGCGGAGAGATCGAGAGCGTCGATGTCGCGGAAATGGGCGAGCACCTTCACCAACTGCTCGGTGAACTGGTGCACGTGCGCCTCGTCGATGTCGAGACGGGCCAGGCGGGCGACCTTCGCGACGTCGGCCTCGGAGATGAGGCCCTGGGATTCGGGGGTGCCAGCGTTCGCCACGGGACCCAAGCCTACGAGCGCGCCTGCGCAACCGACCAATGACCCCGGAGGGGCGGACAGGCCGTGCGTGTCAGATGCCGGGCGGCACCGGCGGGAACGCCGCCTGGCGCTTCTGGAGGAAGCTCTGCACGCCCTCCTTGAAGTCGGGCCGGCCGAACGACTCGCGCATGAGGCGCAGCGCCTCGGTGGTGGACTCCGACACGCTGCGGTCGTAGTCGCCGTAGACCTGGCGCTTCATCACCGCCATCGACGCCGGCGACACGTTCATCGCGAGGTCCGCGGCGTACGCCATGACCACTTCCATCAGCTGCGCGGCCGGCACCACCTTGTTGACCATCCCCATGGCGAGAGCCTCGTCGGCCATCACGACGCGGCTGGAGAACATGAGGTCCACCGCGTTCGCGTGCCCCACGAGCCGCGGCAGCACCCACGAGATGCCGTACTCGCCGATGAGCCCGCGCTTCGAGAACGCGACGGTGAACTTGGCGGAGTCCGCCGCGAAGCGCATGTCGCACATGAGGGCCTGCACCAGGCCCAGCCCCGCGGCGGCACCGTTCACCGCGGCGATGACGGGCTTCGGGATGCGGGTGATCTCGTCCTGCGTGCGCCCGTCGACGATGCTGCGCTCCTCGCGCCCGTCCTTCGGCGGCGCCTCGGTGGGGATCGCCTGGAGCGTGCCCATGTCGGCACCGGCGCAGTACCCCTTGCCGGCGCCGGTGACCACGATGACGCGCACGGCCGGGTCGGCGACCGCACGGTCGATGTTCGCGAAGTACTCGTCGCCCATCCTCCCTGTCCACGCGTTCAGGCGTTCCGGCCTGTTGAACGTGATGACCGCGACACCCGGGTCGACTACTTCGTAGAGGCACTCACTCATGGTCGTCCACCGTAGACCCTGCCGACGCCCCGCGGGAACGCCGACGGTCCGCCAGGACCAGCAGTCCGGCCGCCGTGAACACGGCGATCGACACCCATTGGTTGAGCCTGAGCCCGCCCG
>CAYXRQ010000194.1:0-3517 GCA_964466765.1 uncultured Bifidobacterium sp.
GCTGCGTGGTTGCTGTGACGACGGCTGACGTCTCGAACTGACGCTCGAGCTCGCGCTGGCTGCGGGCCTGCTCGATGCCCGTGCCCCACAGTTGGTACGCGGTGAACGAGAGGAGGAGCAGGCCACCGGCGATGAGCGCGCGGCCGACCGCGTCCAGGATCCGGGAGAGCCTCTGCGGTTCTTGGGTTGTCCCGGGTCGCGCCACGGCCCGAACCTAACGCCGTTCGGTAGCGTTCGTGAAGCATGACAAACGTGGTCGAACTGCGCGGCGTGGTCGCCGTTCTCGGGGGTTTCCCCGCGCTCGCGGGCGTCGACCTCACCGTCAGGCGCGGCGAGGTGCTGTTGCTGCAGGGCCCGAACGGTGCGGGCAAGACGAGCGTCCTGCGGGTGTGTGCCGGCCTGCTCCCCGTGGAGCGCGGCGGGGGGACGGTCCTCGGGATGGATGTCACCGCGCAGCGCGACGCGATCAGGTCGCGCGTCGGCCTGCTCGGGCACACGAACGGTCTCTACCTCGACCTCACCGTCGCGCAGAACGTTCGGTTCTGGGCCTCCACTGTCGGTGCCACGCAGGACGAGGTGTCGGCGGCGATGCGCCGCATGGGTCTCGACGGCCGTCTCGCGTCCGTGAAGGCCGACAGGCTGTCGGCGGGACAGAGGCGCCGGTGCGCCCTCGCGTCGATGATCGTGCGGCGCGCCGAGCTGTGGCTGCTCGACGAGCCCCATGCCGGTCTAGATGCCGCGGGCCGTGACGAGATCGACTCCGTGCTGCGCGATGCGGTCGCGGCCGGGGCGACGGTCGTGGTGTCGTCGCACGAACTGGAGCGCGCAGGTGCGCTCGCCTCGCGGATCGTCACTGTCGACGGCGGGACCGTCCGCGACTCGGGTGGCACGTCATGACCCGCTCCTCGATCGCGCGGGCGGTGGCCCGCAAGGACCTCGCAGTGGAACTCGGCAGCAGGGTGGTCATCAACCAGGTGGCCCCGTTCGCTCTGGTGGTCATGGTGATGTTCGCGTTCGCGCTCGACAACGAGGGCATCCTGCAAAGGGTCGCACCGGGCCTGGTGTGGCTCGCGACCTTGTTCAGCATGCTCGTCGTGGTGCAGCGCAGCTTCGCCGTGGAGTCGGCTGACGGTGCCCTCGATGCGCTCCGCGTGGCGGGAGTCGACCCGGTCGCGATCTTCCTCGGGAAGTCCGCGGCCCTGATGGTGCAATTGTTCGCCCTCGAGGTGCTCCTCGTGTGCACGGCGTTCGTCCTGTACGGCGTGGAGCCGACACCGGCCGGCTGGGCAGAGGCATTCGTCACCATGGTGGCCGCCACCGTCGGGCTCGGGTTCGTGGGTACCCTGTACGGCGGTCTCGCTGCCGGTGCGAGGGGCCGCGAGACTCTGCTCCCGCTGCTGCTCCTGCCGGTCGTGGCACCCGTCCTCATCGGCGCAACCCGTGCCACCGAGGCGGCCTTCGGCAGTGGCGGCGCATCCGTCTCCGAGGGGTGGCCCTGGATCGGCCTCCTCGCGGTGTTCGCGGTGCTCTTCGGCGCGGCCGGCGGTGCCGCGTTCGGTCCACTGGTCGACGAATAGGGCGACTACGCCTCCCTCCACAAGACTGACGAGATGACCCCGACAGCCGCACACGCCACCACCGGAACACCGGCAACGCGAAGGCTCGGGCTCGTGGTCGCCGTCCTCCTCGTCCTGCTCGTCCTCAGCGGCCTGTGGTGGTCGTCCGAGGACGTCGTGCAGGGCTCCACGGTGCGCATCATGTACGTCCACGTCCCGTCCATCTGGGTCGCGTACATGGCGTTCGCCCTCACCGCGGTGTGCTCCGGTGTGTACCTCTCCGGGAGGACCCGTTCGGTCGCGTGGGACAGGGTCGCCGGCGCGAGTGCCGAGATCGGCGTGCTGTTCGTTGCCGTGTCGCTCGTGACCGGCAGCCTGTGGGGCCGCCTCACGTGGGGCACCTACTGGGTGTGGGACGCGCGTCTCACGAGCACAGCGTTCCTCTTCATCACGTACGTGGGCTACCTCGCCGTGCGTCGGCTGGGCGGCACCCTGCGCCAGCGGGCGCGCCGCTCCGCCGTCCTCGCCCTGCTCGCGGTGCTTGAGATCCCGCTGGTGCACTTCAGTGTTGTGCTGTGGCGCTCGCTCCACCAGGAGGCGTCGGTCGCCAACCCCAACGCGAAGGTCGAGATGGACGGCCTGATGCTCTTCACGCTCATGCTCGGCCTCGCGACCTTCACGGCGCTGTTCGTGTGGATGGTGCTCCACCGCCAGCGGGTGATCCACCTGGAGGACACCGTGGCCGACCGCGGCCTGGACGAGGCGATCGCCTCCCGGCGCGACGAGGCGGGGGTGCGATGATGGAGCACGCGTCGTTCATCATCGCCAGCTACGTGCTGACATTCGGTTCGATCGCCGCGTACGCACTGTGGGTCGTGCGCCGCGGCCGCAACCTGGCGCGCCGCGCCACCCGGGAAGAGATGCCGTGGACCTGACCCCGCGTACGGACGGATCATCCGCCCCCGCCCGCCGTCGCCGGAGATGGGCACCCATGCTCATCGTGGCCATCGCTCTCGTGGCCGGCGGGGTGGTGGTCACGAAATTCCTCACGAGCGCGATCGACTACTACTGCAACGTGGACGAGGTCGGGGTGCGGAAGGGCTGCGACGGCGACAGGCGAATCCGTGTCCAGGGAATCGTGCGGCAGGGTTCCCTCGAGAAGCGCGACGGCAGCACGGTCTTCGCACTGGAGTGGAACGCGAGGACGATCGAGGTGAGCTACCTGGGCGACCCCGGCGGCGTCTTCCAGGAGTGCATCCCGGTGGTCGCGCACGGCCGCCTCTCGGGCGGCGGACTGGACAGCGACCGCATCGAGGTGAAGCACTCGAACGAGTACGTCGAGAAGAACAAGACCAGGTTCGACAAGGCGAACGAAGAGGCCGCGGCGTGCTCGGTGTCGGAGGGCTAGCCGGGCCGCTCGGCAGGGCGGCACTCCTGGTCGGCCTGGTCGGAGCCGTGTTCGGCCTGGTGGCCGCCGTGATGGGCACGCGCCAGTCCGACGCCAAGGTCCTGCGTCTTGCCCCGCGGTTCGCATGGCTCACCGGCACCGCGTCACTCGGCGCGTTCGTCTGCATGGAGTGGGCGATGATCACCCGCGACTTCTCGCTCGCGTACGTGCAGAAGGTCGGGTCGTGGAGCACCCCCGCGCTCTACAACTTCACCGCGGTCTGGAGCGCGCTCGAGGGCTCGATCCTGCTGTGGCTGATGGTGCTCACGTTCCTCACAGTCGGCATCGCGGTGAAGTACCGCACCAAGCTCTCCGACCCGATGGTGGGGTGGGCGCTCGCAACGATGTTCGTCGTGGGCATCTTCTTCTTCGTGCTCACGCTCGGCCCGGCCAACCCGTTCGCCCAGGGACCCACGGGAGTGCTCGACGGCCCCGGGCCGAACCCTCTGCTGCAGAACCACATCCTCGTGGTCTTCCACCCTCCGATCCTCTACCTCGGGTACGTCGGGTTCAC
>CAYXRQ010000195.1:0-3475 GCA_964466765.1 uncultured Bifidobacterium sp.
AGCGGTTTCCTAAACCGCGTGCCACTGGTTCGACTCCAGTCGGGCCCACCATCGTCGCCATCGGAAAAGCCCTGCGCATCCGGCGGCCCCGCGCCTGCGTTCCTGCAGCCTCACCCTGACGCACGCCCCTCGAGGTGCCGCCATCTCCTTCGCCGATCTGGGCGTCCCACCCGCACTCGTCGCGGCGCTGGCCAAGCAGCACGCCACCGTGCCGACCCCGATCCAGCGGCTCGCGTTCCCCGTGCTGCAGGCGGGAGGGAGCGCCGTGCTCACGGCCGAGACCGGGACGGGCAAGACGCTGGCCTACCTGCTGCCCATCTTCGCGCGGCTCGACCCGACGCAGGCGACCGCGCAGGCGGTGATTTTGGCGCCGTCGCACGAGTTGGCGATCCAGATCCATCGCCAGTGCTGCGATCTCGGGCAGAACGCGGGCATGCCGGTGCGCTCGCTGCTGCTCATCGGCGGCACCTCCATGGAGCGGCAGCTCGACAAGCTCAAGCAGAAGCCCCACGTCGTGGTCGGCTCGCCGGGACGCGTGCACGAGCTCATCACCCGCAACAAGCTCAAGGTGTCCGCGGTCCGCACCGTGGTCATGGACGAGGCCGATCACCTCATGTCCGGCGAATCGCTCGTGGTCATGCGCGCCATCGTCGCGGCGATGCCCGCCACCGTGCAGTTGGTGTTCGCCTCCGCCACCAGCCACGCGGACGCCGTCGCCGCGATCGAGGCCTTGTCTCCGGGCGTCGCGCGACTCACGCCGGGAACGAACGCGGTCAACCCGGACATCACGCACCTCGCCCTGGTGTGCGAGGCCCGCGACAAGCCGAGGCTGCTGCGACAGGTCCTGAGCGCCATGAAGCCCGAGCGCGCGCTCGTCTTCGCCCAGGACGATGCGCTCGCCGAGCGCGCCACCGCGGACCTCGCGTACCACCACGTCCCGACGGTGGAACTCCACGCGGACTTCGCCAAGTTCGATCGCAAGCAGGCCATGGACGACTTCCGCGCCGGGCGGGCGCAGGTCATGGTCGCTTCCGACATGGCCGCGCGCGGTCTCGACCTGCCCGGCATCACCCACGTCATCCAGCTCGATGCGCCCCGACAGCCGCGCGCCTATCTGCATCGCGCCGGCCGGACCGGACGAGCGGGGTGCAAGGGCGTCTCGCTCACGCTCCTCGGCACCGACGAGCGGCGTCTCCTCAAGCGCTACGAGACCGACCTCGGCATCACGCTGGTCGAGGTCCGCCTGCGCGAGGGGCGGGTGGTGTCCGTGGACGCGCCGGTCCTCGCCGAGGGACGCGACAGTCAACCGCACGCGGACTGAAGAAGCGCCCCTGCCGGCTCGTGGGCGCAGTGCGGGAAAGACCTGAGCGCCTAACCCCGGTCCATGAAGTAGCGCGTCCGCAACCACAACGCGACGTGGACCAATCCGATCAGCACCGGCACCTCGACGAGTGGCCCGATCACCGCGGCGAACGCCGCCCCGTGCCCGATGCCGAAGGTCGCCACCGCCACCGCGATGGCGAGTTCGAAGTTGTTCGAGGCCGCGGTGAACGACAACGTCGCGGACCGGGGGTAGTCGGCACCGACCGCCCGGCTCAGGAAGAACGACACGACGAACATGACCACGAAGTAGACGAGCAGGGGCAGCGCGATGCGCAGCACGTCCATCGGCAGCTGCACGAGGGTCTCGGCTTTCAGCGAGAACATCACCACGATCGTGAACAGCAGTGCGACCAGCGTGATCGGACCGATCCTCGGCAGGAATCGGCTCTCGTACCAGGCGCGCCCCTTCAGGGCGAGCCCAACGCTCCGGGAGACGATGCCGGCCACGAACGGGACGCCGAGATAGAGCATGACGCTCACGGCGATCTCGCCGATCGTGATGGGGACGACGCCCCCCTGGAGCCCGAACCAGCGCGGCGCGAGGGTGATGAACAGATAGGTGTAGAGGGAGAAGAACAGCACCTGGAAGACCGAGTTGAATGCGACGAGGCCCGCACAGTACTCGGGGTCACCCTTGGCCAGATCGTTCCAGACGATCACCATCGCGATGCAACGCGCCAGCCCGATCAGGATGAGGCCGACCATGTACTCGGGCTTGTCCCGCAGGAACGTGAGGGCGAGGGCGAACATCAGGACCGGGCCGATCACCCAGTTCTGGATCAACGAGAGCGCGAGCACGCGACCGTTCCTGAAGACCCGTCCCATCTCCTCGTAACGCACCTTCGCCAGCGGCGGGTACATCATGAGGATCAGGCCGATGGCGATCGGGACCGACGTGGTGCCGACGTTGAACCGGTTGATGAACGGCACCACCTGCGGGAACAGGGAACCGCCCCCGACACCGACGGCCATCGCCAGGAATATCCACAAGGTCAGGTAGCGATCGAGGAAGGACAGGCGGCCGGACACACCGGTCGGAGCATACGTGCTCATGACGGCGACTCCGTTCGGTTCGTCGGCGGGCCCCCCGCCTCCACGAGCAAGCCGGCGATCAGTGATGCGATTCGATCGCGCACCTCACGGAATCCGTCATCCGGCAGATGCTTCGGGTCCGGGAGGGCCCAATCGAGGCGATGCTTGGCCGGCAGGGACGGGCACGCGTCGCCACAGCCCATGGTCACGATGACGTCCCACTCCACCGCAGGCAGATCACCCAGCCCCTTGGAGGACTGCACGGTGAGGTCGATCCCGAGCTCGTTCATGAACGCGATCGCCCGGGGATTGATCCGTCCCGAGGGCCGGGACCCCGCGCTGTGCGCTGAGACGCGGCCCCGGCCGAGCTTGCGGGCGAAACCCTCGGCCATCTGCGAACGGTTCGAGTTCTCGATGCACACGAACAGGAGGTGCAGGATCCGGTCAGACATCGGCGGGAACCTTTCGGGGGCGGAGTGGACGCGATCGCTTCGACGGCATCGGCACTCGCGCGGCCGGGAGGGAGCAGAGTTCGCTCCGCGGAATCGACCGGATCGTGCGCAATCGCTGACGATCCGCGAGCACGACGGGATCCCGGCCGAGCGTGCGATGCAGGAGTTCGAGCAGGGCAGCCGCGTGCGGGTTGTGCGACGTCTCCGCGAGACCGTATTCGATCCACTTCCCCTCACGACGGTCCGTCACGAGGCCCGCGTTCTTGAGGATTGAAAGGTGCTTCGAAACGGTGGAGGGTGCCAACCCCAGAACGGCCTGCACCTGACAGACGCAAAGCCCCCCGCGCTCGAGCAACTTGAGGATGCGGGTACGCGTCGGATCACCGGCCGCCTTGAAGGCCGATTCGAAATCGCGCATCACCGTGAGCTCCCCCATCGTTTCGTCATATGGCGAATCGTAGGTACGGCGTGACGGGCGGTCAAGCAACGAGAGGCTCGGTGCCAGCCGATCCACGTGGCGACGGCGAGCGGGGGGGATGCGGTCCCCGAGGGAGCTAGAACCGTTCCTCGGTCCCGAGGAACCAGCCGCCCGAACCGTTGCGGCCCCA
>CAYXRQ010000196.1:0-3472 GCA_964466765.1 uncultured Bifidobacterium sp.
GCAGCGTCACCACGCGCTGGCGCAGGTCCACGTGCGGGGCCTGAAGGCGCACGAAGAGGATCCCGGGCGGTAGCGACGCCGCGTCGAACGACACGGTGTGCCGGCCCGCCGAGTGCTCGCCCTGCGACAGCACCATGTGTTCACGGCCCTGGAGGTCGAACACGCTCAGGCGCACGTTCGCACGCTGCGGCACCACGAACGACACCGTCGAGCGCGCCCGGGCCGGGTTGGGACTCACACGATCGAGCACGAACGCGGCCCCCGCGTGAGCAGGCTCCACGCCCAACTGCAGTGAGATCGTGCACCCGGCGTCGCTCACGTCCTGCCCCGTGCGGCCCGCGAAATCGCGCGCTTCCACGCGCACGAACGCGTCCCCCGTGGACGACGGACCGCTGACCACCCAGTCGTAGTGCCCCACGTCGGGCACGCCGGCCGCGATCAGTTCCCATGGGCCGCTGGCACCGGACCGCGATAGATACACGTCCACGGACTGGATCCCGGGGGCAGGGGTGCTCGCATTCCACGCGATGCGATACAGACCGCCCTCCGGCAGCGTCTCGCCGCCGTTGGGCGTGAGCACGGTGACGCTCGGCGGCACTCCCGAGGACGCCACGATGCGCGCGACGCCACGGATGGACTGCCCCGCGAAGCTCGTGAACGAGCCGCCCGCGTAGACCGCGTCACCTGAAGCCGCGAGCGACCAGCACAGCGGGTTGCCGTGCGCGTCCCACGACGTCGCCGACCCGCTCGTCGCATCGAGCGCGGCCACCGCGCGCCTCGCCTGTCCCCCGATGTTCGAGAAGTTGCCGCCCGCGTACACGACACCTTCGTGGACGACGAGCGAATACACGTCGAGGTCCGCGTTGGGATCCCATGCGGTCGCCAGGCCCGTCGTGGAATCGAGTGCGGCGATGCGATTGCGCGCCTGCCCACCGATCGTGAGGAACCGCCCGCCCGCGTAGACCACGCCACCCGACACGCGAATGGCGAGCACCGTCGTGTCGGCGTTGGCATCCCATGCGGTCGCCAGTCCGTCGCTCGCCCGCAGCGCGGCGATACGGTTGCGCGGCTGCCCACCGAGGTTCTTGAACACACCGCCCGCGTACACGAGGTCGCCGGCGGCGGCCAGCGCCAGCACGGACTGCACCGAACCGTTGGCGCCGGGGTTCCACGCGGTCGCAAGGCCCGACGCGGAATCGATCGCCGCGATCCGCGCGCGCGCCTGCCCGCCGATGCTCGTGAAGAACCCGCCCGCGTACACCGGCCCGCCGGTCGGGGCCGCAAGGCAGCGCACCGTGCTGTTGGAGCCGGGGTTCCAGGCGGTGGCCGCCCCCGTGATGGCATCGAGCGCCGCCACGTTGTTGCGCGTCTGACCACCGATGCTCGTGAACGTGCCACCGGCGTAGACCGTACCGCCCGAAACGGCCAGCGCCTGCACGGCGCCGCTCGGGGCCATGCTCGGGTTCCATGCGGTCGGCTGCCCTGTGGTCACATCGAACGCCGCCAGACCGCGACGCGCGAGCATGGGGATGCCCTGGAAGCTGCCGCCCACGATCACACGACCTGCATAGGCGCCCAACGCCAGTACCCGGCCATTGGCGCCGGGATCCCACGCGGACAACGCGCCGGTCGTCGCGTCGATCACCGCGAGGTTGTTGCGCACCTGCCCGCCGACGCTGGTGAACCCACCGCCCGCCACCACCAGACCACCGGTGACGAGCAGCGATTGCACCATACCGTTGGCGCCGGGGTTCCACGCGTTGGCCTGACCGGTCGTGGTGTTGAGCGCCGCCAGGCTCGTGCGCGGCTGCCCGCCGATGCTCGAGAACGCACCGCCCACGTAGACCGTGCTACCCGAGACGGCCAGCGACTGCACCCAGCTGTCCGCGTTCGGATTCCAGGCGGTCGCCAGTCCCGTGGTCGCATCGATCGCCGCGATGCGATTGCGCGGCTGCCCGCCGATGCTGGTGAAGATGCCGCCCACGTACACGGTGTTGCCCGAGACCGCGAGCGTCCAGATGAGTTCGCTGCAATTGGGGTCCCATGCGGTCGCAAGGCCGGTCGTCGCATCGAGCGCTGCGATGCGGCTGCGCGGCTGTCCGCCGACGCTGCTGAAGTAACCCGCCACGTACACCGTGTTCCCGGCGACGGCGAGCGAGGTGATGTTGTCGCTCGCGTTGGGATCCCAGGCGTTGGCCAGACCGGTGGTCGCATCGATCGCGGCGATGCGCCGTCGCGTCTGCCCGCCGATGCTCGAGAACGCGCCGCCCACGTAAACGAGGTCGCCCGACCGCGCGATCGTGAGCACGGTGGAGTTCGCCTCCGGAGCCCAGCCGTCGAGCGTGCCATCCGCGCGCAGGTGCGCCAGGTTGCTGCGCGGCACACCGGCCACGGTGGTGAAGCTGCCGCCGATGTACCACCCGCCCGAACCGTCCGGCGCCAACGCGGACACGGTGCCGTTCACACGCGGCCCGTGCGGCACCTGGACGCGGGTCGCCAGATCGAGCACCGCGAACCCGCCGTCGGTGGTGCCGACGTGATTGAAGTTGCCGCCGACGTAGAGCGTGTTGCCCGCGATCGCGGTGGCGTACACGTCGCCGTCGGTCACCCACAAGTTGGGATCCACGGTCTGCGCCTGTGCGCACCACGCCAGCATCAGCATCGCCGTCATCAGGAACGCACCCGATACGCCGCGTCGCGCCGCGCGTGGGCGGGCGGCGACTCGAAAACGGGTGGACCGGGGCAGGGTCATACTCGGCTCCGCGAGACGTGACTCACGAGGGTGTCGGACTTCCGCGGAACAAGGCGAACGCGGGGTGCGAGGCATGGCGTGCGACGCGGCACGAGTTTATGGCAATTCCAGCCTGACGTTCCATACCGGACTGACGCCTCGGGCCGACCCGGGCCCCATGCAGGCCGCCCAGCCCCCCATAACCCCCTACCCGGCAACGTCAGGGCTGCAGGGGCCCCTTGACCCGGTAGGTGTTCAGTAGCACGCCCGTGGGCGTGGACTGCGTGCTCACGAGTTCCAGCGCACGCGCCGGCGTGTCCGGGGCGAACAGACGCTTCCCCGTGCCCAGCAACAGCGGATAGACGATCAGCACCACCTCGTCCGCCAGGCCGTGCTCGAGCACGGTCGAGGTGAGCGTGGAACTACCCGAGAGCACGAGCGTCGGTCCGTCCTGCGACTTGAGCCGCTGGAGGTCCAGGACGACGTCCGGCCCGATCGCCTCGCACGGTCCCCACGCCAGACTCTCGGGACGATGCGTCGCGACGTACTTGGTCGCGGCGTTCAGGCGATCGCCGATCGGGCTCTTGGGCGCATTGGGCCAGAAGCCCGACCACAGGTCGTAGGTGCGCCGACCGAGCACCAGATCGAACCGTTCGCCGTGCGCCGCCGTGACCGCGTCACGACCGGCGGGCGTGCGATAGGGCGCGGTCCAGTCGCTGTGCGGGAAGCCATCGCCATCGT
>CAYXRQ010000197.1:0-3462 GCA_964466765.1 uncultured Bifidobacterium sp.
GGCCGGGTCGTGCTCGTTGCTGTCCGCGAGACGCGAGCTGTCCCCGTGCCCGCGTGAGTCCAGCATGACGACGTCGAATTCCCTGCAGAGCACGGCCGCCGTGCGGCTCCAGCAGAGGCCGTTGTCCGTGAGACCGTGGGAGAGGACCACGGCGGGTCCCGGCGTCCCGGTGCGGTGGTAGGCAATGTGCCCGCCGGGCACGTCGATGCGGCCCTTGGCCCAGAGTGACTCCGCCATGAACTGCATGTCCGCCGGGTCGTTCACCAGGCGTACGCCTCGGGGGCAGGTCCGCACGGCGGGAAGATCCCGTCGATCGCGGCGAGGACGTCGTCGCCGAGGTGAACAGCAGGGACACCGAGCGCCGACTCGAGCTGTGCGACGCTCGCCGGGCCGATGATCGTCGAGGTGATGCCGGGTTGGTGCAGCGACCAGGCGAGCGCGACCGCGGCCGGTGTGTGACCGATCGACGAGCACAGCGCTGCGTAGCGGGACAGCTTGTCTGCGTGGGCCGAGGCCGCTGCCCGGGCCTGGGGCGAGTTCCGCCTGCCGCTGTCCGCGGCCGTGTCCACGGCGAGGACACCGCCGGCCAGCGGGCTCCACGTGATGACGCCCACGCCGTACTCGATGCTCGCGGGTATCACCTCCAGCTCCGCCCTCCTCTCGAGCAGGTTGTAGAGGCTCTGCTCGGAGACCAGGCCGAGACGCCGGCGGGAACGCGCCGCCTCGTTCATCTGGGCGATCTTCCACCCTGGGAAGTTGCTCGACCCCACGTACGTGATCTTGCCCTGCGTGACCAGCTGGTCCATCGCCTGCCAGATCTCGTCGACCGGCGCCGACCTGTCGATGTGGTGCATCTGGTAGAGGTCGATGTGGTCGACGTTCAGCCGCCGCAGGCTCGCGTCGCACGCCAGCCTGATGTGACGCGCAGAGAGGCCGCGGTCGTTCGGCCCGTCCGACATGGGTTCGTGGACTTTCGTCGCGAGCACGATCCCGTCCCTCCGGTGAGGGTTCTGCGCGAGCCATCTCCCGATGATCGTCTCGGTCGCGCCGACGCCGAGGCTGCCCCCGTACTGGTTCGCGGTGTCCACGAAGTTGATGCCCGCATCCACCGCACGGTCCAGGATCGCGAACGAGTCGGCCTCGGACGTCCGGGGGCCGAAGTTCATCGTGCCGAGGCACAAAGTGCTCACCCTGAGCGCGGAGCGCCCCAGTTGACGGTGTTCCATCAGTGTCACGTGATGCTCCCGGCTACGGGGCCCGCAGGGTGACACCCGTGCGGATCCCCTCGCTCGAGTCCGCCACGCACTCGCGAGCGGTCCACTGCGCCCGCTCGGAGAGCTTCTTGTACGCCTCGTACGTGATGGAGGGGACGATCGGCTCGCGGAACCACGGTGCGTAGAACTCGAGGTTCGGGATGAACCGCATCGCATCGGAGATGTTCGGGGTGCCGCCGTGCCACGCCCGCACGTCGCGGATCATGGCCGCCCCGGCAGGAGCCGGGCACACCGTGCTCAGCCTCATCCACTCGGGCTCGTCCTTCAGCCCGGGGATCGGCACGCGCGAGCGTTGCGTCCCCGGGATCTGGCGCGTCGGGCCGTTCAGCTTCGTGACGTCCTGGGGCAGGAAGTTCACCGCGACGTACGGGCACGGCAGGTCCCTGATGCTCAGCTCGCCACTCGGGTCGTGGAAGGCGCTGAACGGGGTCTGGCCGCCCGGCATCCAGTCGCGCACGTCGGAGTGCAGCGGCTGGTACTCGACAGCGCCCGGGAGGCAGAAGTCGCCGCTCGCGGCGCGCAGCACGAAGTCCGGGGAACCGAAGATCGCCCCCACGATGTCCGACACCGACTTCACCTCGAGCATCATCTGCCACTCCGGCCTGTGCAGCTGGCCCCGCGTCAGGCTGGAGCCACCGAACGAGTACCTGTGGGAACCGCGGTTGCCGTTCCTGTCCTCGTCGATCTCCAGGATCTCCGCCGCGACCTCGTTGCACCCGTTGAGCAGGAAGTCGACCTGGCCGCGGTCGAGAACGTCACCGACGACAACGAACCCGTCCCTGTTGAACAGTTCGACGGCCCGCTTCACGTCACCTGCCTCGACGATCTCGAGCCCCTTGATGCCGTTGTGCGCCAGCAGGTGCTCCCGCAGGGCGGTCGTGGCAGGGTCGGTCACCCAGTCGACACGTCCAGAGACACTCATTCCGTCATCGCTCCCTCCCGCCGCTGAACGGTGTTCATCGTTCGTGCGGCGACATTGACACGTTATGCGAGCAGGTCGGTCGCAGGGAAACCGGCACACGACCGGACAGGCGTCATGAGTCTGCGCGGAGGAGCTCCACGCGGTACTGGAGGATGTGCGTGCCGGGGCGCACGCGGTACTGCGGCAGGGTGTCCGGACCGCAACTGGCGGTGCCGAGACCGCGGTGCGCCGCGTCGAGGTGCACCGTGAGATGGTCACGGCGCACCAGAGCGGTCTGGTCAAGTGCGGCGTGGAGGTCCGCAGCGGTGTGCCACAGGGCGGACGCATGGAACGGAGCGCCGGTGGAGGTGAAGCGAAGTGCGTCACCTGAGACGGGGTCGACGAGCTCGAACCAGTCGCACGCCGTGCGCAGGCCGAACTCCTGCGGCACTAGGTACGGGAGCTCGTCCGGGTCCGACTCCCACACCGACCTCATCGCGGACGACCTTCTGTCCGGGTAGCACTCGTGCGGGCCGTCACCCAGCCAGCGCAGGTGCACGAAACGCGACGGCACGGCGACCGACACCCCGACCCGCGGCAGGTCGTCCAGGTGCGCCGGCACGCGCACGGTGTGGCGGAAGTGCGCGGCACCGTCGGGGGTGACGGTGCGCTTCGTGACATGGTCCACGAGTTCTGCGCCGCGGATGTCGACGCCCTGCTCCGTCCACCTGCGCAGGGAACCGCCGAAACCCATGAGGTCAGGCATGATCTTGAACCCGTCATTGTCGACTGCAGCGCGCCAGATCGTGACCGCGGGCTCCAGGGCCCCGACGACAGGGTGCGGCGCGGCGGATGCCGACGCCCGCGGCGCGGCCAGGTTCGCCGGCAGCGGCGCACGCAGCACCACCTGGTCCCACGCCGCGAGGTGGCCGGTAGGCGCCCACGGCTCGTCGTTGCGGGTGAACCAGCGCACGATGAACGATGCATCCGCAGCACCACGCGGCACGGCTGCCGGCAACTCCACCTTCACGGTCGCCCCGCCGGGGCACTTCGGCACGGCGAGCCGTCCCCTGCTCACCGGAGCCCCGGCCACCAGCAGTTCCCACTCGGCGCGCAGCCATGCAATGTCGCGGAACGACTGCCTGTTGCGGATCACGAGGCGCGCATTCGCGCCCTTGCCCGCAATGGTCACGGCCACCGGGCGGTGGCACCACGCCAGCTCGCGCATCGCTGGGTGCGGCGCCATGTCCGAGTGGACGAGACCGTCGGCGACGAAGTTGCCGTCGT
>CAYXRQ010000198.1:0-3461 GCA_964466765.1 uncultured Bifidobacterium sp.
ACCATGGCAGTTGCACCGGACGCGATCACCCGCGTGGAGACGGTCGACGAGGTGAACGCCCTCCCAGATTTCGACCGGCCGGTCGCGATGCTCGCACAGACCACTCTCTCCCACCGCGAGTGGCACGAGGTCGCTGTGTCCGTGCGCGGGCGATTCCCCGACGTGTGGACGCCGGGCAGGTCCGACCTGTGTTTCGCCACCACGAACAGGCAGACCGCACTGATGGAGATCGCACCGCGCGTGGATGCATTCGTCGTGATCGGTTCGTCGAACTCGTCGAACACGCGGGCACTCGAGCGACTTGCCAGGGAGGCCGGCTGCCCCCGCGTTCTCCGCATCAACTCCGCGGACGAACTGCCGCGTGACCTGACCGGGACCGTCGGCGTCACTGCGGGTGCGTCGGCGCCCGACGAACTGGTGACCCGGGTGCTCGCGGCCCTCGCACCGCGACTGGGCGTGGAGGAGATCTTCGTCACCGAGGAGGACGAGTACTTCCCGCCGCCGCGCAACATCCGCGACCTCCAGTCCGCCGTCGGTGCTGCCGTCGCGTCGATGTCGGGGGCGGACCTCCGCACAGCACCGGCCCTCGACGACCGCGCACTTGCGGCGAGCACGGTCCTTGAGGCACTCTCTCGGGCGTGATCTCCCCCACCCTCGAGTCCCTCCGCCTGTTCGTCCACGTCCTCGCCGCATCGGTGTGGGTCGGCGGGCAGATAGTCCTCGCGGGGCTCGTCCCGAGCGTGCGGCGCACGAACCCCGAGGCACTCCGCACCATCGCCAACGCCTTCGGAAGGGTCGCCTGGCCGGCTTTCGTGATCGCGTTCCTGACCGGGGTGTGGAACCTGCTCGCGGTCGATGCCGCCGGCAGCGGGAGCGCGTACATGGTCACGCTCGCACTGAAGCTCGCCCTGGTGGGCGTCGCCGCAGCGGCAACGGTGATCCACTCCATGGGCAAGTCGAAGCTGGCCCTGGCGCTCGGGGGTGCGGTCGGGCTGGTGTCCTCGCTCGCGGTGATGTGGCTCGGCGTGCTGCTGACGCGCGCCGGCTAGCTCAGTTGCGCGGGACCTTGCTCCACGGGAGCTCGCGGTCCACGCGGACGTCACCGGGCAGGCCGAGGATGCGCTCGCCGAGGATGTTCTTCATGACCTCGGTGGTGCCGCCCTCGATGCTGTTGGCACGCGAGCGCAGGAACGCCTTCTGCAGGTTGTCGAAGCCCATCGCCGTCTCCGGGCGGACCATCTCGTAGCTGCCGTAGAGCATCGCCTCGGCGCCCATCATGTTCATGGTGAACGAGTAGATGTCCTTGTTCAGGTTGGCGCTCTCCATCTTGCCGATCGAGCCCTCGGGCCCGGGCGAGCCCATCTTGCGGTTCTGGTTGGCGCGGATGTTCGTGAGTCGGAGCAGCTCGGCGCGGATCCACAGCTTCATCAGCTCGTCCTTGGTGGCCGCATCTTTCTGAGTCTCATCGAGGCCCTTCCACGTCTTCACGGCATGGGCGATCGTGCCGCTGCCGCGCTGCGGGATGCTGCCGCCGATCGACACGCGCTCGTTCATGAGCGTGGTCAGGCTGACTCGCCAACCGTCACCGGGGTTCCCCAGCATCTCGGCCGCGGGGATTCGGGTGTCGGTGAAGTAGACCTCGTTGAACTCGGCCTCGCCGGTCATCTGGCGCAGGGGCCGCACCTCGACGGTGGGGGCCTTCATGTCCACGACGAACGCCGTGAGGCCCTGGTGCTTGACCTGCTCGGGATCGGTGCGGACCACAAGGAGTCCCCAGCGCGAGAGGTGCGCGAGCGTGGTCCACACCTTCTGGCCGTTGATGACCCACTCGTCGCCGTCCTTCACGCCCTTCGAGGACAGACCGGCGAAGTCAGAGCCCGAGCCGGGCTCGGAGAACAGCTGGCACCAGACCTCCTCGCCGGTGAACAGCGGGCGGAGGTAGCGCTTCTTCTGCTCCTCGCTGCCCCACTCGACGACGGTCGGGCCGCACATGCCGTGCCCGATCGGGTTGCGCGGCATCGAGAACGGCGCACCGGCCGCGGCCAGGCGCTCGTTGATCACCCTCTGGTGCTTCGGGTTCGCGGCGAGTCCGCCGTGGCCCACGGGGAAGTGCACCCACGCGAGGCCCATGTCGAATTGCGCGCCGAGGAAGTCGACGACGGACACGGACTTGGGCGGGAACTTCTCGAGGAGCTCCTCGGTGAGCTCGAGGATCCGAGCTTCGTCGATGGTTGCGGTGTCTACGGCCATGGTGATCCCCCTTGGTTGATGCCGGAACTCTATGTCTCCGGCCGCGCGGCCGGTCAACGCCGGCACCTGACCCTGCCTGTGACTCCCGTCATTGGCTAGTTTCTCGGTCATGTACCCAGCCGTCTACGCAGCAAGCAGCCCCGACAGACCCGCCGTCATCCAGGCATCCACGGGGAAAGTGACCACCTACAGGGAGCTGAATGATGCGGCCCTGCGCCTGGCGAACGTCCTCCGCGCGGCGGGCATCAAGCCGGGTGACCACGTGGCGCTCTGCATGGAGAACCACGAGAGGTACCTGGAGGTCATCTGGGGCTGCCACTACGCCGGCACCGTCTACACCGCGTGCTCGAGCAGGCTCACGAAGGCCGAACTCGCGTACATCCTGAACGACTGCAAGGCGAAGGCATTCATCACCTCGAAGTACAAGGCAGACCAGGCACTGGAGGTCGCCGGCGAGATCCCGGGAGTCTCGCTCCGTCTGATGCTCGACGGCACCGTCGACGGGTACGACTCTTTCGAGAAGACGGTCGACTCCGCCCCCGCCACGGAGCTGCCCGACATGGTCGACGGCATCGACATGCTCTACTCGAGCGGCACCACCGGCATGCCGAAGGGCGTGGCCAAGCCGTTCCCCGGCACGCCGCTCGGCACCGCGGCCGGTCTGGGTGCGCCCCTGACCCAGGGTCTCTACAAGTTCCGCGAGGGGATGGTGTACCTCTCCCCCGCGCCGCTGTACCACGCGGCGCCCCTGCGCTTCAACATGTCGGTGCACTCCCACGGCGGCACGACCGTCGTGATGGAGCACTTCGACGCAGAGGACTACCTGCGCTTCGCGGAGAAGTACCGCGCGAGCCACACCCAGCTGGTCCCCACGATGTTCATCCGCATGCTGAAGCTGGACGACGACGTGCGCCTCAAGTACGACGTGTCGAGCATCGAGGTCGCGATCCACGCGGCCGCACCCTGCCCGGTGCCCACGAAGAAGGCCATGATCGAGTGGTGGGGCCCCGTGATCCACGAGTACTACGCGGGCACCGAGGGCAACGGCTTCGTCTATTGCAACAGCGAGATGTGGCTGGCGCACCCGAGCACCGTGGGGCCTGAGATCTCCGGCGTGGTCCACATCTGCGACGAGGAGGGCAACGAGCTCCCGCGCGGCGAGTCGGGCACCGTGTTCTTCGAGGGCGGCGGCACCTTCGAGTACCAAAACG
>CAYXRQ010000199.1:0-3452 GCA_964466765.1 uncultured Bifidobacterium sp.
CGGATCAGCGCCACCGATAACCTTGGCGCTGATGATGCGCGCCTGCTTCCGCGCCGCCGATTCCTCGATGCGCATCTTGGGCATGCCGCTCTCGATGGCCTTGGCCATGCCTCCCAGCTTGTCGATCTCTTCGATGATCTTCTGTGCTTCATTGATGATGCTGTTGGTCAGTGACTCAATATAGTACGAACCGCCGAGGGGATCGACGACGCACTCGACCCCGTGGCCATGATGGTGGAGGCCGTCCGGCGCGCGGCCACTGATGCGGGTCTTGCCTCCGTACCCCAGCCGGATGCCGTCCGTGTGGTGAGCCTGTTGTCCTGGCGCTACGGCAACCCCGCGAAGTTCGTCGCCGAGGATCTCGGGCTCTCCCCGCGCCAGCTGGGACTGTCGGCGATGGGCGGCAACACTCCGCAGACCCTCGTGAACTCGGCCTCGCGCGAGATCCTGGCCGGCCAGGCCGACATCATCATCCTCACCGGCGGCGAGACGACGCGCACGAGGGCACGAATGACGAAGGCGGGGGTCACGCCGGACTGGCGCACCACCGACGAGGCTCCCGAGCCGGTGTCCGAGGACCTGCTCATGAACATGCCCGAGGAGCGTGCCCGGGAGATCATGATGCCGATCCAGATCTATCCGCTGTTCGAGACCGCGCTCCGTGCGCAGGCGGGGCGGTCCGTCGAGGACCACCAGCGCCACATCAGCGAGCTGTGGTCCCGCTTCGCCGCGGTGGCCGTGGACAACCCGTACGCGTGGGACCGCAAGGGCCACACCGCCGAGGAGATCCGCACGGTCTCCCCCGCGAACCGCATGGTCGGGTTCCCCTACCCGAAGATGATGAACTCGAACAACGACGTCGACATGTCCGCCGCGCTGATCATCTGCTCCGCGGCGAAGGCAGAGGCCCTCGGGGTCCCGCGCGACCGGTGGGTGTTCCCCCAGTCCGGCAGCGACGCGCACGAGCACGCGTTCATCTCCCACCGCCACCACTTCTGGAAGACGCCGGCCATCGAGCTGGCCGGGCGGCGGGTGCTGGAGCTCGCCGGGCTCGGCATCGACGACATCGGGATCATCGACCTCTACTCGTGCTTCCCGTCGGCGGTGCAGCTGGGTGCACAGTCCCTCGGGCTCTCGATCGACCGGCAGCTGACGCGCACGGGCGGCCTGCCTTTCGGCGGCGGGCCATGGAACAACTACGTGATGCACGCGATCGCGACCGTGATGAACGACCTGCGCGCGAACCCGGGCGAGAAGGCGCTCGTGTGGGCGAACGGCGGGTACACCACGAAGCACGCCTTCGGCGTGTACGCCACGGAGCCCCCCGCGGGCGGGTTCGCCTACGACTACCCGCAGGACCAGATCGACGCGCTCCCCAGCCGCCGGCTCGCCTCACCCGCCGAGGCTGCCGGGCGCGCGGTCATCGAGGGTTACTCGGTGATGCACGGCCGCGAGGGCAGCCCGGAGCGGGTCATCGCGTCGTGCCTGCTGGCCGACGGCCGCAGGGCGTGGGGCGACTCGACCGATGCGGCGCTCGGTCGAGAAATGTGCGCCGCCGAGTTCGTCGGGACGGACGTGGAACTCGACGCAGAAGGCGTCCTGCACCCGGCATGAGCGACACGTTCCCCCGTCAGCACGCGCGCACCCAGCGGCTGACGCTCGGGGAGCCGCGCAGTTTCGTCGTCTCTCCCGACGGTGAGCGCGTCGTATTCGCCCGCTCCGCATCGGGCAGCGACCCGGTCAACATGCTGTGGGTACTCGATGTCCCGACGGCAACTGAGCGCCTCGTCCTCGACCCACGGTCGCTAAGTGCGGACCTCTCCGCGCTCACCGAGGAGGAGAAGCGCAGGCGCGAGAGGGCACGCGAGGGAGCCGGCGGCGTGGTGTCGTACTCGTGCGATGCCGATGTGACCCGTGCCGTCACGGTCCTCGGGGGACAGCCGGTGGTCGTGGACCTCCTCGCCGGCACGGTCACGATGCCCGACATCGCCCCGGGCGTGTTCGACGCGCGCCTCTCCCCCGACGGCTCGCAGATTGCGTACGTGCGCGGCGCGTCATTGTGCGTGTCCCCCGTCGACGGCGGGGAGAGAGTGCTGGCATCGGACCCGTCTCCGCTCGTCACGTGGGGCAGTGCCGACTTCATCGCGGCGGAGGAGATGGGCCGCCAGCGCGGGTTCTGGTGGTCCCCGGACGGCGGCACGATCATCGCCGCGCGCGTGGACAACTCCCCCGTGGACGTGTGGTGGATCGCAGATCCCGCGAACCCCGCCAGTGACCCCGTGAGCCACCGGTACCCGGCTGCCGGCACGCGGAACGCCGACGTCACGTTGTCCCTCATCGACGTGCGTTCCGGGGACAGCATCCCCGTCGACATCCCCGGCCGGTTCGAGTACGTCAACTCCGTCGCCTGGACCGGCGGCGGTCTCGTGGTGCAGGTGCAGACGAGGGACCAGAGGCAGGTGGACATCCACCGCATCGACCCCGGCACGGGCGGCACCGGGCACATGTGGACGGACACCGACGATGCATGGGTCGAACTCGTGCCCGGCGTGCCCGTGCTCGACACCCACGGCCATCTCGTCACGTGTGCCGACCGTGACGGGGCCAGAAGGGTGCTGGTGGACGGCACGCCGGTCACGCCCGCGGGCCTGCAGGTCCGGTCCGTGCTCGGCACCGGGACGCGCATCACGTTCGTGGCGAACGAGACCGACGTCCCCTGGGTCCACAACGTGTGGTCAGTCAACCCCGACGGCTCGGGCCTGGAGAACCTCACACCGGTCGACGGCGTCGTCTCTGCTGCGGTCGGGGGCTCGGTGACCGTCACGCGCACAGCCACGCTCGGTGCGACGCGTGCGATGTTCGCCGTGCACTCGGACAACCGCGAGACGGGCATCCGCTCGCACGCCGAGGAACCTCTCGTGCGTCCCAACGTGCGGATCCTGAAGGTCGGCCCGCGTGCCGTGCCCGTCGCGGTCCTCACCCCGCGCGACGGCCTCGACACGAAGCTGCCCGTGCTGTTCGACCCGTACGGCGGGCCCCACGCCCAGCGCGTGCTGTCCTCCAACGCCGCGTTCGCCACCTCCCAGTGGTTCGCGGACCAGGGGTTCGTGGTGGTGGTCGCCGACAACCGCGGCACGCCGGGGCTCGGGTCCGCTTGGGAGCGCGAGGTGCTGCATGACCTTGCGGGCCCCGTGCTGGAGGACCAGGTGGAAGTTGCGCGTGCGCTCGGCGGGATCGAACCGCGCGCGGATGTGTCGCGCATCGCCATCCGCGGGTGGAGCTTCGGCGGGTACCTGGCCGCGCTCGCGGTGCTGCGCGCACCCGACGTGTTCCGTGCCGGCATCGCCGGCGCGCCGGTGACCGACTGGCGCCTGTATGACACGCACTACACGGAGCGGTACCTCGGCAACCCGTCGGTGGACGACGCGCCGTACGTGGCGACGTCACTCATC
>CAYXRQ010000200.1:0-3428 GCA_964466765.1 uncultured Bifidobacterium sp.
AGACCTTGTGCAGGTTCTGCGTTGCGCTCACGTACAGGTTGAGCAGGCGGGTGAGCGGCAGGATGACCGCGCTCACCTCGTCAAGGTCGATCTTGTCGTTGATGCCGCGCAGGGCCTCCAGGTCCTTCTCGCGGATGGTGAGCGGCGTGGCCGCGCGCAAGTCCGACCATTCGGTCCTGTCGAAGGACAGGTAACGGTCGGAGTCGATGGGGTCGATCACGCCTGGAACGCTAGGGGTTCGGTCTCAGCGCCGCCAAGGCGCAGAGGGGGACACGGCTCCCGGCCCGCCGGTGAGGATGTCGACGCCGTCGGCCGTGACGAGGACGGTGTGCTCGAACTGCGCGGTGCGGCTGCCGTCCGCGGTGACGGCCGTCCAGTCGTCGTCCCACATCTTGTGCTGCCACGTGCCGAGGGTGATCATGGGCTCGATCGTGAACGTCATGCCCTCGCGGATGACCATGGTGTTCCGCGGGTCGTAGTAGTGCAGCACCTGGATGTCGGTGTGGAAGTTCTCGCCGATCCCGTGGCCGATGAACGCGCGCACCACGCCCATCTTGTGCTGCTTGGCGTGCACCTCGATGGCACGGCCGACCTCGTTGATGAGCGCGCCCGGCTTCACGGCCTCGATGCCGTGCCACATGCACTCCTCGGCGACCTTGATGAGGTTCCTGTCCTCCGCGCTCACGTTGCCCACGCAGAACGTGGCGTTGGTGTCGCCGTGCACGCCGTTGACGTAGATGGTGACGTCCAGGTTCACGATGTCGCCGTCCTCCAGCACGCGCGAGTCAGGGATGCCGTGGCAGATCACCTCGTTCACGCTGGTGCAGACGCTCTTCGGGTAGCCGTGGTAGTTGAGCGGGCTGGGGTAGCCGCCCATCTCCACGGTGAGGTCATGCACGAAGACGTCGATCTCGTCCGTCGTGATGCCGGGGCGCACCATCTCGCCGGCGCGTCGCAGGATCTCGGCGGCCTTCTCGCCGGCGATGCGCATGCGCTCGATCACCTCGGGTGACTTGACACGGTCCTCCTGGTAGCGGGGCACCACGCCGGTGTCCGCGTACGGGGGCTTGGCGATGTGCGCGGGCACGGGGCGCATGGGGCTGATGACGCCCGGCTGGATGCGGCCCTCGGTGCCCTTGTGGCAGCGCTTGTACTTGCGGCCGGACCCGCACCAGCACGGCTCGTTGGCCGTGGGGAGGACTGCGGGCGGCTGGTTCACGGGACAAAGGCTAGGGGTTGGGCGTGGTCGCCACGACTGGCCGAGGCCTGACTGGTAATCACCAGGTGCCTTCCTTAGTTTCCCGCGCCCCACATTCGGAATCTGCACGGGAGGAACTGGTCATGGAAGATCGATGGGCATCAAGGGACAGCGGTGCTGCGGACCGACTGGCGTCATTGAGGGCACCTGAGCTCTCCGGGCCGGACACGGAGAAGACGAGTCCCAGGAAGGGGCTCACCAAGGAGGTTCTTCTCGGTGTTGTCCTCCTTCTCGTTGGTGTTCTCTCCGGGATGATGTTCCTCTCCAGGGAGAGTTCACCGGTCACTGGAGCCACAGCGCCGGTGGTTGCTGAAATCCCCGACCAGCTGTTGCCAACCGGAGAGTTCCTCGTTGCGGCACTGGTTGAGCCGGGCGACTTCCCGCCGGGAATGGTGTCCGGTGAGCGGGTTCGGGTCGTGGTGTCGACACACCAAACCGGTGAGGAACCTCCGAGGATGCTGCCGGGGGAGGCAGCGGTGAGCGCTGTTGACACGGCCGGTGACATGAATTCGTCCACTGTCGTGACTTTGCGAGCTGTGGAGGACATAGCCCGGGAGGTGGCTGCCGCGGAGAGGGTCCGGCTTGTCATCGTCGGGACGGAGGCGTGATGGTGTCACGACGTGAGCAACTGCGTGCACTCACCCGCCAGATCGCCAGTGCGCTCGCCGACGAAAGAGTCAGGCGACACAATGCCGACGAACCGTTGGCCACACTGGAGGAGGAGCGGGCAATTGCACGGAGAGTCGCGGGGGAGCACCTTGCTGGCCCAACTGCTGCCGCACCGTGGGGCCGGCCATCGCTCCCTGACCCTGATGAGCGTGCGCTGATCGAGGAGGCAATTGCGGGAGTCCTGGGTCTCGGTCGGCTGGAACCATTGCTCGAGGACGAGGAGATCACCGACATCCATATCAGGGGCAACTGTCCCGTCTGGGTGAAGATGCGCGATGGCTCACGCTCGAGTGTCAGCCCGCTCGTCGACACGGATGATGAGTTGATCGAGTTCATCCGTCGTATCGCAACCCGGATGTGTGCGCGGGAGACACGATTCGACCCGAACAACCCCGAGGTGAACCTCCAGCTCCCCGACGGCTCACGTCTCTTTGCGGCAATGGACATCTCCCAACGTCCCACACTGATTGTCCGTCGCCACAGGTTCGAGAACGCCGCGCTCCGTGATCTGTGCGTGGGGGGCATGATGACCCCGGAGGCAGCGGACTTTCTCGCAGCCTGCGTGAGGGCCCGCCGCAACATCGTGATTGCAGGTGGCACAGGATCCGGGAAGACCACACTCCTGCGCGCGCTGGTGAACGAGGTCGGGCCTGCAGAACGGATCGTCACCATCGAGGATTCGTACGAGCTGGGGCTCGAGCGGCTGGAGTCGGCACATCCCGACCATGACTGTCTGCAGGCCCGTCCGGCGAACTCAGAGGGGGAAGGGGAGGTGACCCTCGCCCAGTTGACGCGCATGGCCCTGCGGATGGACCCCGATCGCGTGATTGTCGGCGAAGTGCGCGGTGCAGAGGCGTTCCCGATGCTGATGGCAATGAGCCAGGGCAACAACGGCTCGATGTGCACGATGCACGCTGACACTGCCAGGTCGGTCTTCCCGAAGCTCGCGGCATACATGTCGATGGCATCGACTGGCGTGCCCGTGGAGACCCTCAATCTCCTCATCGCCAGTTCGGTGCACTTCGTGGTCCATGTCCGTAACGAGAACGGGCGACGTCTTGTCGAATCGATACTTGAGGTGGTCGATTCTGACGGCAATTCGATTGTCGCAAACGAGGTTTTCGCCCGGACGGCGACAGTTCCGCAGTTCGCGGCGCTCCGCGGCAGCACTGCCGCGATGATGGTTGATCATGGATTCCGGGTCCGCAGGGAACTGGCATGGGCCTGAGCATCTCGTTGGTGGCCGTCGTACTCGGGCTTGTCCTTCTGTTCAAACGGGGCATACATGCACCCGGACTGCTGTCGCGCCTGCTGAGTCGGCCGCCGAGCGTGGATGACCAGCGTGATCTGGTGGAGGCAGTCGCGGTGTTCACGGAACTCCTGCGCGATTCCGTAGCTGCGGCCGCCGGGCTCGAGCAGGCAATCACCATCTCGGCAGAGGCATGCCCCCCGAGACTGCAACCGCACGTGCGTCGCCTCGTCGCGCGGCTTCAGTACGGGC
>CAYXRQ010000201.1:0-3414 GCA_964466765.1 uncultured Bifidobacterium sp.
CACGCCGAACCGGTGCAGGCTTCCGCTGCACGGTCTCGCGCTCGACGAGTTCGGGACCATGGACGACAACGTGAGGCTGCTCGGTGTCACCAGGTTCCTCGAGCCGCTCCTCTCGGCAGAGCACGGGACAGTCGTCGATTACCTGGATGGACAGGCAGTTCTCGCGGAGTCGCCCGGCGAGCCGGTGCTGCCCGGGGGCGTGCTCGCGAAGATGCACTCATCGATCAGGTTGGTGGCGGTTGACATCCTTCTCGGCCGGCACCCGCTCGTCAGGCCGGCGGACCTCACGCGGGACACTGTGTGGGCTTCGATCATGCAGGTGGCCCACACCCCGACAGCGGGGGAGGTGGCATTGCTCACGGGAGTCCGTCATGACACCGCTGTCGACCACGCCGGCGGAGGTGTTCCCCTCATCCGCACGGCAACTGCCGACGCCCGGTTGGAGGATGTCCCCGGCACGTACCAGTCACTCCTTCACGACAACTGGGCCCAGGGCACTCTCGAGGCATGGGAGGCCGACCCGGGCACGCGTTGGTTGTCGGACGAAATCCGCGTCCACGCGTCGCCGATGCACAGGGTGTGGGTGAAGCCGTGAGGTTCGACATCCAGTTCAACCAGGGTGCGTGCGGGTTCGCCCAGATGCGCGAGGCGGTCATCGCCGCGGAGGAGGCCGGGTTCGGGGCCGTCTGGAACCTCGACCACTTCTCCGGCAAGCCCTTCGGCTCGGACTCCATGAACGAGTGCTTCTCGTCGCTCGCTGCATGGGCCGCCGTCACCTCGACAGTGGGGCTCGGCACGCTCGTGGCGAACGTGATGAACCGCACCGCGGGACTCCTCGCCCTCAACGTGGCCACACTCGACAGCATCTCGGGCGGGCGGTTCACGCTCGGTGTGGGGGCCGGTGCCGCGCCGAACACGCCCTTCAGTGCGGAGCAGGACGCTCTCGGCATCAGCCTGCTGCCGACGATGTCGGAACGTCACGACCGGCTCGTGGAGACGGTGGGCGAAGTGCGGCGCATCCTCTCGCCGCGGCGCGGCCCCGAGTTCGAGGGTTTCCCCGCCATGGACAGGCACGTGCCCACGATCGTGGGGGTCAACAGCCCGGCCCTGGCTCGGCGGGCCGGCGAGCACTTCGACGGGATCAACGTGCGGTTCAACCACCCCGACAGGGCCGAGTTCGCGCGCGTTGCCCGGGAGGCGGCCGGCGACAGGCCGTTCGACGTGTCGGTGTGGGACTTCTTCTCCCCGGCGATGTGCGATGCCGACCACCCGGCGAACACCGCCTTCCGGTCGATCGGGATCGACCACGTCATCCTGCTCGTGCAGGGTGCACCGGACCCCGCGGTCGTCGCGGGGTGCGCACGCATGCTGCGCTGAGGGCTCAGGCCGCGGCGGCCCGCAGCACCGGCACGCCGTTCGCCAGGCGCCACCGCACGGCACGGGTGATGACGAAGCACATCATGGGGATCGTCACATAGTTGATGTTCACCATGATCGAGTCGTCCAGCATGAACCCGTAGGCCATCCACGAGGCGGACGACGCGATGGTGATCGCCCAGCTGAGGACGGAGATGCCGTGGAGGTTCTTTTCCCGCGCCACATGGAGGACCGTCGGCAGCATCGACGAGGCCGAGACGACCGTGGCGATCCATCCGACTACAGCGGCGGAGACCGGCACGCCGACCGAGAGCAGCACGGCGAGCGTGGCCGCGAAGCGCAGGATGAGGACCCTGTTCATCCTCTCCTGGCGGAGCATCACGGAACCGATGATCGACTGGGCCACGATGAAGCTCACGTTGCTCACCCACACCGCGGCGATGCCCTCCTGCAGCCCGTAGGCGAACCACAGCGCTGCGCCGACCATGCCGTGGAGGGTGGCGAACGGGCTGATGCCGTGCGTCGTGTCGTGGCGGACGGTGCGCCACACCTGGGGCCACACGAACGCGATGCTCGAGACGGTGCACCACACGCCCCAGGCGTCGGTGGGGCTCACTTCCCGACGACCAGGTTGACCGTGCGGCCGGGTACGACGATCGTCTTGACGGGGTCCTTGCCGCCGAGCGCCGCCTGCACCTTCTCGTCCGCGAGGGCGGCGGCCAGGTGCTCCTGCTCCGTGGCGGACGGCGCGACCGTGATGCGCGAGCGGACCTTGCCGTTCACCTGCACGGGGACCTCCACGGTGTCCTCCACGAGGAGTGCGGGGTCCGCCTGCGGGAACGGCACGTAAGTGACGGAACCCGTGTTGCCGAGCCGGTGCCACAGTTCCTCGCCGAGGTGCGGGCACAGGGGGGACAGCATCTGGGCCATGGCGGCGACTACCTCGCGGGGCGACGTGCCGTGCGCGTTCACGTGCTGCGTGAGGGCGTTGTTCAGCTCGATGAGCTTGGCGATCGCGGTGTTGAAGCGCAGACCCTCCATGTCGGCATCCACGCCGGCGATGGTGCGGTGCAGGGCGCGACGGAGCCCGTCGGGGGCGGCGCCGTCCGACACGATCGACCCGCCGGTGTCCTCGTCGACCGCGTTGCGCCACAGGCGCTGCACGAAGCGCTGCATGCCGACCACGTCGCGTGTGTTCCACGGGCGGGAGGCGTCCAGCGGGCCCATCGACATCTCGTAGAGGCGGAAGGTGTCGGCGCCGAACTCGTCGTACATCTCGTCGGGAGTGACGATGTTCTTCAGGCTCTTGCCCATCTTGCCGTACTCGCGGGCGACCGACTCGCCGTTCCACGAGTAGTCGCCGTCCTTCTCGGTGACCTCGGACGCCGGCACGGCCTGGCCGCGTGCGTCGCGGTACGCATACGCCTGGATGTAGCCCTGGTTGTAGAGACGGTGGAACGGCTCCTCGCTGCTCACGTGGCCGAGGTCGAAGAGCACCTTGTGCCAGAAGCGCGCGTACAGCAGGTGCAGCACCGCGTGCTCCACGCCGCCCACGTACAGGTCGACGCCGCCGGTGTGGCCGGCATGGCGCGGCCCCATCCAGTAGCGCTCCACCTCGGGGTCGACGAAGGCATCCTCGTTGGTGGGGTCCAGGTAGCGCATCTCGTACCAGCACGACCCCGCCCACTGGGGCATCACGTTGACCTCGCGTGTGTACTCGCGCGGGCCGTCGCCGAGGTCTAGGGTGACCCGGGTCCATTCCTTCACGCGTGCGAGCGGCGGTACCGGGTCGCTGACGGAGTCATCCGGGTCGAGCGCGGTCGGCTTGAAGTCGGCCAGCTCCGGCAGCAGCACGGGCAGTTCCTGCTCCGGGACCGCGTGCGGACGCCCCGAGTCGTCGTAGACCACGGGGAAGGGCTCGCCCCAGTAGCGCTGGCGCGAGAACAGCCAGTCGCGCAGGCGGTACGTGGTGGTGGGCTCGCCCAGGCCGTTCGCCGCGAGCCACCCGTTGATGCGCGACTTGGCCTCCGCCACGCT
>CAYXRQ010000202.1:0-3381 GCA_964466765.1 uncultured Bifidobacterium sp.
GGTGGGAGTCGCTCGTGGCCCAGGTGGACGCAGCCACGAGGCCGGTGCGCATCGGGCTCATCGGCAAGTACGTCGATCTTCAGGACGCGTACCTGTCGGTCGTGGAGAGCCTGAAGCACGCGGGGTTCCATCACTCGGCCAAGGTCGAGATCGACTGGATCCAGGCAGAGGACGTGGAGGGACTGCTCGCCTCAGGCCGGCTGGACGGTCTCGACGGCATGGTCATCCCCGGCGGGTTCGGCGCGCGCGGCATCGAGGGCAAGATCGCGGCTGCCGCGTACGCGCGCGAGAACAGGATCCCGTGCCTCGGGTTGTGTCTCGGCATGCAGGTGATGACGATCGAGTACGCACGGCACGTCCTCGGGCTAGCGGACGCGAACAGCACCGAGTTCGAGCCGTCGACCACCAACCCCGTGATCGACCTGATGAACGACCAGCGTGACGTCACCGACAAGGGCGGCACGATGCGCCTGGGTGCCTACTACGCGGTCCTCCAGCCCGGCACGAAGGTGGCAGATGCCTACGGTGAGACCGTGGTGAGCGAGCGTCACCGTCACCGCTACGAGTTCAACTACAACTACCGCTCGCGCTTCGAGGAGGCCGGTTTCGTGTGCAGCGGCACGTCTCCCGACAAGCGCCTCGTGGAGTTCATCGAGGCCAAGGACCACCCGTTCTGGGTCGGCACCCAGGCGCACCCGGAGTTCAAGAGCCGGCCCGACAGGCCGCACCCGCTCTTCCGCGAGCTCATCGCAGCGTCGCTGGCGCACCGCGAGGTGCGCACCGGTGCCGCCGCACAGACGGCCTGATGGCAGGGTCTCAGGGCTCCCCCGGGGGGTTCCGCACGGAGTCCCTGGAGACGGTCCACGACTGGACGTACTCGAAACTGGTCACCCGAAGGGTCACCGGACCGAGGGGGGACACCTTCTCGCGCACGTACGTGGACTCGCCGGGCGCCGTTGCTGTCGTCGCCCTCACCGCGGACGACTGCATCATCCTGGTGGACCAGTACAGGGCGACCGTCGATGCGTACGTGACGGAGATCCCCGCGGGCATGCGTGACGTCGAGGGGGAGGCCCCCCTGCTCACGGCCCAGCGCGAGCTGATGGAGGAGGCGGGCTACGAGGCGGCCTCGTGGAGACCGCTCGGCTCCATCCTCTCGACGCCCGGCGTGTGCAACTCGTACGTGGAGATCTTCCTCGCGACCGACCTCACAGAGGGTGCAGCGGCGCCGCACGGACCGGAGGAGGACGCGATGACGGTGCGCAAGGTGCCGTTCGACGAGGCGGTGCGCCTCGCGCTCCACGGCGACATCACCGACTCGAAGTCCGTTGCGGGGATCCTCCGCGCGGCACGCCACCTGGGCAGGTGACGGTGCGGCGGTCCGCCGGGGGAGACGAGGGTGCCGTTGAGGGGTTCCTCACGTGGCTCCGGGTGGAGCGGGGAAGGGCGGCGAACACCGTGTCGTCCTACCGCAGGGACCTCCTGCGTGCCGGAGAGTGGCTGACCGCCGAGGGGGAGTCCCTCGTCGGTGCCTCCGCCGCCGGTATCGCCGGGTTCGTCGCACACTGCCAGTCGTCCGGTGAGGCGGCGTCGACGACTGCGCGGAGGCTCGCGGCACTGCGGATGTTCTATGCCCACGCCGCCGCCGAAGGTGTCGTCGGTTCCGACCCGACTGTCCACCTGGAGGGGGTGCGCGTGGCTGCCGGCGTGCCGAAGCCCCTCTCGATGGACGAGACGGAGCGGCTGCTGTCCGCCGTCACCGGCGACGATCCCGCCGCTGTGCGGGACCGCGCCCTGCTCGAGTTCCTCTACGCCACCGGTGCCCGCATCTCCGAGGCGTGCGGACTGGACCTCGACGACCTCGACCGGCCGAACAGGCTGGTGCGGCTGTTCGGCAAGGGCAGCAAGGAGCGGATAGTGCCGGTGGGCGGTGCCGCTCTCGCGGCACTCGGTGAGTACGTCGACTCAGGTGCGCGCGACTCCCTCTCGCCGGAGCAGTGGCGCAGCCGCGAGGACCGTTCTGCGGTGTTCCTCACGAACAAGGGCCGGCGCCTGAGCCGCCAGAAGGCGTGGGACATCGTTCGCTCCGCGGGGGACAGGGCCGGGATCGGCCGTGAGATGTCGCCCCACGTGCTGCGCCACACGTGTGCCACCCACATGCTCGAGCACGGCGCCGACCTGCGCATCGTCCAGGAGATGCTCGGTCACGCCACCATCTCGACCACCCAGATCTACACGAAGGTGTCCCGCGAGCGCCTGCTCGCCGTGTACCGCGGTGCGCACCCGAGGGCAACGGCGTGAGCGGCGGCATTCTGCATCTCGTGCGCCGCGCGGTCACGAGCCTGCGGAACCACGAGCCGGCACCGGAGGGGACTGCCGTCGCGCGCGCGGTCCTCAGCGGGGCAGAGTTCGCGATGTGGTCGTCCATGCAGGCAAGGGACAGGCGGCACAGCCTGCAGGTCCTCGGGCGCTTCGACGCCATCCGTCCCGGGTCGCCGCGCCCCGAGCGCGCAGCGGTTCTCCTCCATGACGTCGGAAAGGCGGCAAGTCCGCTCGGCTGGGCGGGCCGGGTCGCGGCGACGCTCATCGGGGGCCGCACGGCGGCGATGCGGCTGTACCTGGACCACGAGCGCATCGGTGCAGCCATGCTGCGCCCTGTGAGCGACCCCCGCACCGTCGAGATCGTGGGAGGACTGTGCCGTGACGAGGCAACCGACGCGCTGAGGCGTGCCGACGACGTCTAGGACGTCAGACGCGCGGCATCAGGCCGACGGCCGAGTGCACGCGGGCCAGTGTGGCCGCGGCGACCGAGCGGGCCCTGTCGTTGCCGATGCGCAGCAGGCGCGCCAGTTCGCCCCGGTCGGCCATGAGCTCCCCGTACCTCGCGCGGACCGGCTCGACCACGGAGATGACAGCCTCGGCGGTGTCCTTCTTCAGCGGCCCGTACTGCGAGTACGACGACGCAAGAGTCTCGACGGGCGTGCCGGTGCAGGCCGACAGGATGTCCAGGAGGTTCGACACCCCCGGTTTCGCCTGGCGGTCGTAGCGGACCTCACCGTCGTTGTCGGTGACGGCCCGCTTGAACTTCTTCTCGATCGCCGAGTTGTCGTCGAGCATGTAGACGATGCCCGCGTCCGTGGCGGCCGACTTGGACATCTTTGACGTGGGGTCCTGCAGGTCCATGACCCGTGCCCCTGCCCTTGGGTGGACGGCCCTCGGCACCGTGAAGGTGTCGCCGAAGCGGTGGTTGAACCTGATGGCGACATCGCGCGTGATCTCCACGTGCTGGCGCTGGTCGTCGCCGACAGGGACCTCGTCTGCGTCATACAGCAGGATGTCGGCCGCCATGAGTGCGGGGTAGGTGAAGATCCCCGCGGAGAT
>CAYXRQ010000203.1:0-3366 GCA_964466765.1 uncultured Bifidobacterium sp.
TGCCGACGGCGCGGGCCTTCTGGGCGATGCGCGTGATGCACTCCTCCACGTCGCGAGCCGCGACCATCATGAGGTCGTTCAGCTCGTCGACCACCACCACGATGAAGGGAAGGCGCTCGTACGGCGGGAAGCCCTCGCGCTCCTGCACGACCTCGCCCCTGTCGAACGCCTGGTTGTAGCCGGCGATGTCGCGGAACCCGACCTCGACGAGCAGGTCATAGCGGCGCTCCATCTCCTTCACGGCCCAGCCGAGGGCGTTGGCGGCCTTCTTCGGGTTGGTGACCGGCGCGGTGAGCAGGTGCGGCAGGCGCGCATACTGGCCCATCTCGACCTGCTTCGGGTCGATGAGGATGAGGCGCACCTGGTCGGGCGTGGACCGCATGAGGAGCGACGTGAGGATCGAGTTGATGCCGCTCGACTTGCCCGCGCCGGTGGCGCCGGCGATCAGCATGTGGGGCGTGCTCGCCAGGTTCATGAAGACGGCACGGCCGGCGATGTCCTTGCCGACGGCGACCTCGAGCGGGTGGGATGCGGCCTTGGCCTCGGGCGAGACCATGAGGTCACCGAGTGACACGAGCTGGCGGGACTCGTTCGGCACCTCCACGCCGATTGCCGACTTGCCCGGGATCGGCGCGAGGATGCGCACGTCCGTGGCGGCCATGGAGTACGCGATGTCACGGTTGAGGCTTGTCACCTTGGCGACCTTCACGCCGGCGCCGAGCTCCAGCTCGAAGCGGGTGACAGTGGGCCCGACGGTCATGCCGAGGAGCCTGGTCTCGACACCGTGCGAGGCGAGTGCCTCCTCGAGCAGGCGGCCGCGCTCGGCGACGCGCGCCTTGTTCACTTCGTGCACCTCGGTGAGGCCGAGCAGGTCCGTGCTCGGCAGCACCCACTCTCCCGGCGATGCCGGCGTCGCGGTGTTGATGAGCGGGTCATCGCCCTTGTGCTTCATGCCCGGCTTCTGGTGGAACTCGGGATCGACAGGCGCGGACGCGGCCGGCTTGCGCGGCCTGCGCTCGGGCTTGGGCGCAGGTTCGTCCTCGGAGTAGTCGAAGATCTCCGGGGCCTCCCGCCTGCGGCGCGACGCGGGTGCAGGGGCCTCCGGCTCGTCCTCCAGGTCGTACATGCCCGGCTGGCGGCGGCGGGTCTCGCCGCGCTCCTCGCGCGCCGCCATGGCCTCTTCGCGGGCCGCGTTCAGGCTGGCGGCCCGCTTGCGCACGATGTCGATCAGTTCCGGGAGCGTGGTGTCGGTGATGAGCATCGTGCCGAGCACGCCGGCGGCCAGCAGCACCACGAGTGCTCCCGCCCAGCTGACGGTGCTGCGCAGCGGCTCGCCGATGATGGCACCGAACCACCCGCCTGCCTGCGACATGGCATCGACGCTCGCGACGATCTTGTCGGCGCCGTTGACGAGGTGGAGGAATCCGAGGATGGCGAGGACATTGATGCCCCACCCCACCGAGAGCCTCACCCGGTGCTCGACGCTGCGCCGGCGGACCATGGCGACGCCGATCACGATCGAGACCACGGGCAGGGCGAACCTGCCGAGACCGAACAGCCAGCCGAACATCTTGTCGATGCCCGTGCCGAGCGGGCCGGCCATGTGCGCGTACATGGACAGGATCAGGAGCAGGCCGAGGCTGACCAGCCCGATGCCCCAGAACTCGACCTCGCGGCCCTTCGTGACCTGGGAGAACTGGGACTCGCCCTTGCGGCCGGCACCGGCGCCCGACTGCCGCCCTGATGACCCGGAGGACTGGCGCGTGGTGGGCCTGCGGCTGCCCGCGGGCGGGGTCTTCACGCCGGACCGCCCGCGCGACCCCGGGGACGACGAACGAGAACCCTTGTCAGACATGTGAAAAACGGTACTAGCGGGGTGTCCACAGGGGACGGATACCCCCGCCGGTGCTGACGTTACGGGCCTAGACGTACGCCTCGATGAGACGGGGGCCTCGTTGGCCCATGGCGCTCGCGAATGCAGCCTCGAACTCGGCCACGTTCGTCGCGCGGGTCGCCTCCACGCCCATGCCCCGTGCGAGGTCCACCCAGTTCAGCTCCGGGTTGCCCAGGTCGAGCATCGACTGGGCCTTCTCCCCGCCCTTGCCGGCCCCGGTGCGCATGAGCTCGATCTGCAGGATGCCGTACGACCTGTTCGCAAAAATCACGGTGGTCACGTCCAGGCGCTCGCGTGCCTGGGTCCACAGGCTCTGCAGCGTGTACATGCCGCCACCGTCACCCTGCAGGCAGAGAACCTTGCGACCGTCGGTCGCGGCGACGCCCGCACCTGTCGCGACCGGCAGTCCCATGCCGATCGAACCGCCGGTGAGGGAGAGAACGTCGTGTGGCACGCCGGTCACTAGCGCGGCTGATGTGCCGGCACCCTGCGTGCCGCCCTCGCTCACCACGATTGCGTGCTCCGGCAGGTGCCTCGCCACCGCACGGCCGATCGCGAACTGGTCCCACTTGTCGCCGACGGTGTCGTCCACCCGGAACGGAGAGGTCACAGGCACGGCACCCGCGACACCGAGCGAATCGGCCAGTGCCTCGAGCGCGGCGGTCCCGTCCTCGTGCGGGTGGGACAGGTGCATGAGTTCGGTGTGGTCCGCCTTGCCGACACTCGGGCGCCCGGGGTAGGCGAAGAACGTCACGGGTGGCTTGGTGTTCACGAGCACGAGCACGTCGAGCGGCGCGAGGAACTCCACGAGCTGCTCCGCGAAGTAAGGGAGGCGCGTCACCGGCACCCGCCCCGCGCCGGCCTGCATGGCCGGCGCAAAGGTGTCGGCCATCAACGTGACGTTCCCGGCAGTCGCGACCCTGCCGGCCGCCGTGAGCCCGCGCTCCTTCAGGGCATCACCGCGCATGAGGATGCCGACCTTGCGCCCCGACCGCACGGCGTCGGCAACGCGTGCAACCGCCGCATCAGCCGCACGCAGAGGCCCGCTGACCGGCAGCGCGGGGGCAGGGATGCCCCCTTCGTTCCATGCGACATCCGCGGGAAGGATCAAGGTGGCGACCTGGCCGGGTGACTGCAACGACGCGTGCACGGCACGAGCGGCATCCGCCCCGACGGACTCGGGGCTGGTCGCCGTGTGCACCCATGCGGACACCGGGCGGGCGAAACCCACGATGTCGGACGCGAGCGGGGCGTCGTGCTGGAGGTGGTGGGTGGCGTGGTCCCCCACGATGTTCACCACCGGGGTCTGTGCACGCCGCGCGTTGTGCAGGTTCGCCAGACCGTTCGCCAGGCCCGGCCCGAGGTGCAGGAGCGTGGCGGCGGGCTTGCCCGCCACCCGTGCGTAGCCGTCGGCCATTCCGGTGACGACGCCCTCGAACAGGCCGAGCACGGGTCGCATGCCGGGCACGGTG
>CAYXRQ010000204.1:0-3366 GCA_964466765.1 uncultured Bifidobacterium sp.
CACGTAGCGGTGAGGCTGGCTGTCGTCGATGACGGCACGTGCCGGTGCACGGCCCGGCTCGGTGCGCTTGTGCAGCAGGGCTGCGACCTCCACGATGGCGTAGCGCGGCTTGTGCTTGAACGCGACGAAGTCGATGGCATCACCCAGTTTCGGCCAGCGCTCGCCGCCCTTGTCGTAGACAGCCACGGGGACGTACTCGCCGCTCTTGAACTCTTCGGCCTCGATCTGGATGATCTCGTCGGCGGAGGCGACCGCCTGCCCACGCTGCGGGTCGGAGTCGTCGAGACGCGTCCATCCCTCAGCCTCGAGCTGCTTCTGCACGGCGGCTGCGGAATCGACACGGGACTTGTTCTTCACGTCCGGGGAGACCTCGACGATCTCGGTGAGGTCGAGCTTGGCGGCGTCACGGACGAGGGCAACCGGCTCGGAAGGCTTCCACGACGGGAACGGGCCCTGCAGGCCGATCCCGTAGATCACCCAGATGATCGCCATCGACATCATCCAGCCCGCGAGACCGCAGGCGGCGACCAGGAAGCCGAGACGGGCGCCGAGGTTGGTGCCGAGGATCAGGTACGTGCCGCCGATCAACGTGCCCACCATGATGAGAACGACGATGTAGCCGCGGATCTCGGGCTCCCAGCCGATTGCGAGAAGAGTCGACAGCATCAGAGGCTCCTCACGTACTCGACGATCTGGCGGATCTGTTCGTCCGTGTAGATCTGGCCGAACCCGGGCATGCGACCGCTGCCCTGGCCCTGCTCGCCGTAGCGCTGGCCCATCTGCGAACCGGCCTTCAGGAAAGTGACCATGTCATCGGCGCTCGGGAACTGGCGCACCGAGGACCCGGCAGTCAGGTTCGGGCCGAACGCACCGCCGCCGGTGACCTGGGGGTCACCGTAGGACCAGCCCTTGGTGTGGCAACGCGCGCACGAGTACGCGCCGCCGGCGATGTCCATGTTGAAGTAGGCCTCGCCCATGCTGGAGTAGGTGCCGTTGTCCACGAGACGCTTCGCCTCGGCCACGATCTCGTCGTTCTTCTCCTTCGGCAGCTTGCCGGTGTCGCATGTGGGGTTGAAGGAACCACGCGTCTCTGTGCAGTTGTCCTGGGGCACCTGGATCGACTCGATGTAGTTGATGAGGGTGTCGACGGACTGGCTGGTGAGCGGACCGCCGCCGATCGTTCCCCACGCCGACATCGGCGAGAACGGGCGGCCGTAGTTGAGGACGAACCTCACCTCCTCGGCGCTGTACCTGTACATCACCGTGTTGAGGGCGGGCGCCTTCCAGGAGACCGCCTTCACCTCGCTGGTCTTCGGGTCTGTGATGGCGTACGGGGCGACTCCACCGGTGGCCTTCATGCCGCCGTGGCAACCGGCGCAGTTGTACCCGCCCTCGGCGGTCGGGGCGAAGAGCTTCCCGCCCCAGCTCACGAAGCGCTTGTCGAAGCCGAAGACGGCCTCCTCCTGCCGGTTCGGTTCCATGACCCAGTAGAGCGGGAGTGCGAGCGTGATGATCCCGAGGAAGAGCAGCCCGATGAGCTGGGTCCGCTCGAGACGCTTGCCCTCGAGCTCCTCGTCGTCGTAGTACGGCTTGCGGTTGGCGGCGAGCACCTGCTCGGAGCCGACTTCCTTGCGGCCGCCGCGGACGTTGGCGATTCCGTAGATGATCCAGCCCGCGAGCGACGCGAGCAGGATCAGCCAGGCGATCGATGCACTGGTCGATGCGAACATGTCAGTGACCTCCGCCTGCGGCGCCCACACAGTGCGGACCCTCTGCTTCCTGCCCGGTCGTGTTCACACCGACCGGCGGGCCGGCAAACACGGAGCCCGTGTCGATCGTGAGGACGCCGTTCGTGATGGAGACGGCGAAGCGGTCCATCCCGCGCGGGGCCGGACCGCCCTTCTTCTCGCCGACACGGTTGTACTGCGAGCCGTGGCACGGGCACTCGAACCACTGCGAGCTCTTGCACTCGGGGACTCGGCAGCCGAGGTGCGGGCACTTCTGGTACAGCGCGACGACACCGGCCTCCATGCCGGCGAGCACCTGGGCCTGGTTGCCGTACACGGCCTTGGCCTTGGCGAGGGCGCTCTCCGGGTACTCGGTCACCCATGCACGCGCCTCGGCGAGGTACAGGAAGCCGTTGTTCGCGCGGATGTTCGAGAGGATGTCGCTCACGCGACCGGCGGCGATCTTGGAGCCGAAACCCCCCTCCGCGCCCTTCCAGAGGAACGCGATGACGGCAGCACCGAACGCTCCGAGGCTGGCGCTCATCATGCCGACGGCCGCACGGTTGAAGAACATGCGCCTCGAGACGCCGACAGCCTCGGCGTCGGGTGCGACGAACGGTGCGACCTCGGCAGGCGCGACCACCGCGACCGCGGTCGACTTGGTTGCGGCCTCGACCTCACGGCCGGTGACTGCACCGTCGGTGATCGTGGTCTTGCGGTCACGCTTGCGCGTCTCGCGCGACAGCGCACCGGCGCCGCGCACGTCGGTCTGGCGTGCGGTCGTCACCACGACGACGGCGCCCAGCACCACGGCTGCGACGGCGGCGATCGCGATGATTGCTGCGGTACTCATGAGTGTTGGTTCCTTGGTCTCGGTTGCGTCGGGTGGGTCTTAGAGCTCGAAGAAGATGCCGTCACGCCACGGGAACGTGAAGTTGAATCCCGGGCCGCGGAAGAACGAGCCGATGATGGTGAGCACCGCCCAGAACATGAGGAACATGGTCATCATCGACGTCATGAACTTGCGGTCCTCCGGCTTGTTCGACGCGTTGCGGTCGAGGTACGGGGCGAGGATCAGCGCGATGAGGCCCATGCCGGGCAGCGTCACGCCCGCGATCATCGGGTGGAACATCGTGAGAAGTTCCTGCAGCCCGAGGAAGTACCACGGGGCCTTCGACGGGTTCGGCGTCTTGTTGAAGTCGGCGGCCTGGAGGAGCGGTGCGTTCACGACCCAGGAGAACACGAACAGGAAGGCCGTGCACGCGAGCGCCGCGACGAACTCCACCGCGAGCAGGTGCGGCCATGTGTGGACCTTGTCCACCGGGGCGGCCTTGGCCTCCTGGATGGAGCCCGACTTGACGACCGTGAGCAGGCGCTGGGTGTGGCCGCCAGGGCCCGCGCCCACCGGCACGCCGCCACCTGCGGGCGCCGCTGCGACCACTGCCGCCGCGCCGTCGGAGGCAGCCTTCGTGCGGTCGAGCAGACCGTCGGGGATGCGGTCGCCGCCGGCCGCGGCGCCGCCGGCATCTCCGCCTGCGGCCTTCTCGCGTGCCGCCTGTGCCCGCTTGAGGAGGTGTTCAGGGATCTCAGTCATGTGTCTTCTCCTCGATCACAGGGGTCCGGAGATTCCGCCGTCCTT
>CAYXRQ010000205.1:0-3349 GCA_964466765.1 uncultured Bifidobacterium sp.
GAAGATCCACATCCGCGGCGGCGGCGAGAACGACTCCACGAACACGCGCACGGTGGCGGTGTCCTCCAGGTCCTCCGGGGTGGACTGACCCTGTGGGCCGTAGTGACGGACGGCGGTGCGCGCGGCCTCCAGCTCGCCGAGTGCGTCGCGGGCGACGATGCGGTCCAGCTGTGGGTCACCGAGCGACCCGGAGAGGACGCCGTCGGGTGTGATCGCGAGCGTGGCACCGGTGTGCGGCCCCTCGATCACGGTGCACAGCGCGACGGGCAGGTTCTCCCGCACGCGCGCGGAGAAGAGCTCGTAGGTGGACGTCATTGCGTCACCACTCGAGCGGCTGGATGAACAGGTGGATGATGCCGCCGCAGGTGAGGCCCACGGCGAACGCCTCGTCGTCGGAGTACCCGAACGTGACGACGCGGCTCTCGTTCTCGCCGGCGAGGATCGCGAGTGCCTCGCTCACCACCGCGCCCTCCACGCAGCCGCCGCTGACGGAGCCGATGACCTCGCCGTCCTCGTTGACCGCCATGGCGGCGCCCGTCTCGCGCGGGCCGGAGCCCTGGGTGTCCACGACGCGCGCGATGGCGATGCGCTTGCCCTGGCTGCGCCAGCGGTCGATGTCGTCGAGGAGGTCACGCACGGTTCATCACTTTCGTCAGGGTCTCGAGGGCGTCGAGGGAGTGGCCCTCCACGAACTCGTCCACGAATGGTAGGGCCGCGGCCATGCCGCGGGCGAGGGGCGCGTACCCCGGGGTGACCTTCAGGGGGTTCACCCACACGGTCCGGAACGCCACCCGGCGCAGGCGCTGCATCTCGCCGGCGAGCACCTGCGGGTCGCCGCGGTCCCAGCCGTCGCTGAGGATCACCACGATCGCCCCGCGTGCCATCCCGCGCACGCCCCACTCGTCGTTGAAGGCGCGCAGCGTCTCGCCGAGACGGGTGCCGCCGCTCCAGTCGGCCACGCGCGAGCCCGCCATCCGCAGTGCCCTGTCGGGGTCCTTGGAGGAGAGCTCCCTGCTGATCCTCGTGAGGCGCGTGCCCAGGGTGAACGCCTCCACCCGCTGGCGGCCGGCCACGCCGGCGTGCACGAAGCGCACGAGAGCCCGTGCGTACGGCTCCATCGACCCGCTGATGTCCAGCAGGAACACGATGCGCCGCGGGCGCGTGCCGTGGCGCGACCACTTCCGCCTCACCGGCTCGCCCTGGGCCGCGAGGGAGGCGCGGACGGTGCGGCGCATGTCGGGCCGCGTGCCCTTCGCCGAGCGCACCCAGCGCAGCGACTCGCGCGGGGCCCCTGTCACGCGCAGCTGCTCCATCCAGCGCTGGGCCTCGCGCATCTCGTCGTCGGAGTAGCCGGCGAAGTCCTTGTCGCGGAGTGTCTCCACGCCGGAGAACCGCAGCGTGATCGTGGGCTCGTCGCCGGCCTGTGCGGACCCGTCCTCCGCGCCGTCCTCTTCTGCGTCCATCGCGATGGTGATGCGCAGTTCCTCCTCGGGGGGGCCGCCGGGCGACTCGCGGTGCTCCCAGAACACCGCGAAGGCGCGGTCGAACACGGGAATGTCCTCGGGCGAGCGGGCGAGGGTGCACCTCGCGGCCCAGTAGACGCTGTCGCGGTCCTCGATGCCGACGAGGCCGAGCGCGTCGACGAACGTGAGGACGGAGTCGAGCGGGGCGGCGATGTCGACGCCGCGCAGAACCCTGGCGAACGCCACCGCGAGCGTCTCCGCGGACGACTCTGCCGTGAACGTGGTGCTCATCTCAGCCGTGGAGTGCCCCGCGCTCGAACGCCTGGGTGACGATCGCGGCTATGCCGTGCTCGCGCACCCTGCTCTGGTCCTCGCGGTACTTCAGCACCGTGCCGAGCGTGGCGTCCACCACGGACTCGTCGATGCGGGTGATGCCGAGGCGGGCGAGGGCGGTGGCCCAGTCGATCGTCTCCGCCACGCCCGGCGGCTTGTACAGGTTGATGGCGCGCAGCGACTCCACGGCGGCGGCGACCTGGCGGGTGAGTTCCTCGCCTGCGTCGGGGACGCGCATGGAGACGATCTCGACCTCGCGCTCGAACGTGGGGTGCTCCACCCAGTGGTACAGGCAGCGGCGCTTCAGTGCGTCGTGCACGTCGCGGGTGCGGTTGGAGGTGAGGATGACGATCGGCGGCACCGCCGCGCGGAACGTGCCGAGCTCCGGGATGGTCACCTGGTAGTCGCTCAGCACCTCCAGCAGGTACGCCTCGAACTCGTCGTCGGCGCGGTCGATCTCGTCGATGAGCAGGACGGGCCGCACGGGGCCCTGCTGGTCGATGGCGCGCAGGAGGGCACGCTTCAGCAGGAACTTCTCGCCGTACAGCTGGCTCTCGAGCGCGGCTGTGCCCGTGGCGGCCGCCTCTCCCGTGGCCTCCGCGGCACGCAGGTGCAGCAACTGGCGCGCGTAGTCCCAGTCGTACACGGCCTGGGCCGCATCGATGCCCTCGTAGCACTGCAGGCGGATGAGCTCGGTGCCCTGCCAGCGGGCGATCGTCTTGGCGAGCTCCGTCTTGCCCACGCCGGCCTCGCCCTCCAGGAACAGGGGCCGGCGCAGCGAGACGGCGAGGAAGACGGCGGTGACAAGGCCCTCGTCGGCCAGGTACCCGTGCTCCGCGAGCCCTGCGCGGACGTCGGCGGTGGTGGCGGGGTCGATCGGCACGCCCCAAGCGTAGGGCGGCGGTCGCCCCGTTCTGCGGGGCGGGGGCGCAACTACGGTGGGCACATGGACCTCGGGTTGAACGGCAGGACGGCGGCAGTGGCGGCGGGCACGGCAGGGCTCGGTCTCGGCACCGCCATGGCACTCGCGGCCGAGGGCGTGCGCGTGGCGGTGTGCGGCCGAGACGGGGCTCGCCTCGCGGCGGCACTGGCGGAGATCGGCCACGGCGCCGTGGGGTTCGAGTGCGACGTGTCCACCGCCGAGGGCGGCAGGGAGTTCGCCGAGCGCGCGGCCGCGATGCTCGGACACGTCGACATCCTCGTGGCGAACGGCGGCGGTCCGCCGGCGGGGACCTTCGAGTCGACACCCGAGAGCGAGTACCTCCCCGCACTGGAGAAGAACCTCCTCTCCGTGGTCGCCATGTGCAACGTGCTCGTGCCCGGCATGCGCGAGCGGAAGTGGGGCCGGGTGGTCGCCATCACGTCGGTGTCGGTGCGCCAGCCGATGCCGAACATCATCCTGTCGAACACCGCGCGTGCAGGCCTGACCGCCTACCTGAAGACGGTCGCCCGCGAGGTCGCCGGCGACGGCGTCACCGTGAACACGATCCAGCCGGGTACCCACGACACCGACCGCATCCGCCAGCTGTACGGAGCCAACATCGACGCGGCGC
>CAYXRQ010000206.1:0-3340 GCA_964466765.1 uncultured Bifidobacterium sp.
GCATGTGTTAAGCACGCCGCCAGCGTTCGTCCTGAGCCAGGATCAAACTCTCCATCAAGAACTTGGCCGGTTGCCCGGCCGACGTTCTGGAAAGTCCGGGATGGCCGGGGGGAATAACCCCGAGCCATCCGTTTCTGACTTAATTGTTTTTGTGTGGGCCGGATGGGAATCCGGCCCGAATTGACAAGCGATGTCGACAGCGAACTGCCTCATCGCCCGCACTGGCGTTCAGTCTTCTCTTCTGTTTTCAAGGAGCTTCTGCTCTGGCATGTGCCTCGCGGCAGTGATGCCACCCTCCGAATGCGTGTGACCGCTTCAGGGGGCGAGTGGCAATGCTAACGAGCCCGAAACCCGCTTCCAACATGGGTTTCGGGGAATTTTCGGGCCCCTCACGGACGGCCCCGCCTGTGGACAACCGGGCCGCCGGGCCGGGACTCAGGCCAGGTCGAACAGGTGGTAGCCCGTCTTGCCCTTGCGCACGAGGACCCACCGTTCGTGCAGAAACCCTTTGCCGGCAAGGGTTTCCCCCTCTGCGAGGGTGGCACCGTTGACCTTGAGACCGCCCTGGGACACCGCCCGACGGGCCTCCGAGGTGGATGACACGACCTGTGCACGGGCGAGCAACCCGAAGGTGTCGTCGAGATCAGCGCGGGTCACGCGGGTGCACGGGACCTCTGCCGCCACGATGCCGAGTGCCTCGGGAGTGGCCGTGGTCGGGTCACCGCCGAACAGCACGGTGGCGGCGGCCTCTGCATCGCGCGCAGCGGATGCGCCGTGCACGAGTGTGGTCATCTCGTTCGCGAGGAACCGTTGCGCGTTCCTGCGGCCGGGATCAGCCGTGTGCGCATCGGTCACCGACGCGCACTCGTCCATCGAGGCGAGCGAGTAGCGCGGCAGGTACTTCACGACGTCGTCATCGGCCATCTGCACCCAGAACTGACGGAACTGGTACGGCGACGTGCGCGCGGGATCGAGCCACACCGCCCCGTCGGCGGTCTTGCCGAACTTCGTGCCGTCGCTCTTCGTGACGAGCGGCCACGTGATCCCGTGCGCGGTGCGCGACAGTGTCCGGCGGATCAAGTCGATGCCCGCGGTGATGTTGCCCCACTGGTCGCTGCCGCCCATCTGCAGTTCGACATCGTGCTGCGCGCACAGGTGACGGAAGTCGTTCGCCTGGAGGAGCATGTACGAGAACTCCGTGTACGACAGGCCGTTCTCAGAGTTGAGGCGGTTCCTCACGGACTCCTTGGCCATCATCTGGTTCACGGTGATGTGCTTGCCGACGTCGCGGAGGAAATCGAGCGCAGTGATGCCCGCGGTCCAGTCCGCATTGTTCACGAGTGTCGCAGCGTTCGCGCCGCCGCCGAAGTCGAGGAGGTTCTCGAGCTGGTGCTTGATGCACTCGACGTTGTGCTGCAGCGTCTCGCGGTCAAGGAGGTTGCGCTCGTCACTGCGGCCGGAGGGGTCCCCCACCATCCCGGTGGCGCCGCCGGCCAGCGGGAAGGGCCTGTGCCCGGCCATCTGGAAACGGCGCAACGAGATCTGCCCCATGAGGTGGCCGACGTGCAGCGAGTCGGCGGTGGGGTCGAAGCCGACGTACACACCTGTCGCCTTCGAGTCGAGCAACGCGGTCAGCGCGGCCGCATCCGTGGAGTCGTGGACGAGCCCGCGCGACACCAGCTCCCCGAAGATTCCCTTGACCGGCATCCCCCAATGTTGCCACCCCGGGCACCTCAGGCTGCTGACTTATTGTGTGGGGATCAGCAATCTTCCCGGTTCTCCCCTCCTGTTCGACGGAGACGAGATGCTCCGTGCACTCCGTGCACAGGCCGCGGCGTGCGGGGCACTCGGGTCCCCCATGTACGAACGACTCTTCACCGAGCTCGCCGATGACTACGCGTGGGGCGGCCGCACCTACGCGCTGCTCGCCGGGAGGAGCGAGCGCCCGATCCATGATGCGATCCCGCTCCGCCTCGCGGGCGCGATCCACCGTGTGGTGCTCCGCGGCGAGGATGACAGGCTCGCCGTGCACTACCCCTCGGTCGGTGGCCGGCTAGGGCCCGACTTCCCCGCCGATTTCATCGCGTACTTCCGCGAGCACCTGGACGAGGTGGAGGCAGGTCTCTCGAGCCAGGTGCAGACGAACGAAGTGGGGCGCAGCGTGGTCCCCCTCGCCGTGTCCCACTGGTTGACGTCCCTCGGCATCCACGAGTGTGACCACCTCGAGGTCGGCGCGAGCGCGGGCCTGAACCTCAACTTCGACCGCTACTACGCGGGCGTGCGCACCCTGAGGATGGGTGACCCCGCGTCGCCGTTGCGGTTCGGGGGGGACTGGTTCGGCGGGATGCCCGCCGTGCCGCGCACCGCGGCGCGCGTGGTGGAACGCCGCGGCGTCGACCCGTTCCCCATCGACGTCGCGGATGCCTCTCAGTGCCTCCGGCTCGTGTCGTTCGTGTGGCCCGACCAGGACGAACGAATGAGACGGCTGAGAGCGGCCCTCGACATCGCTGCGTCACACCCGCCGGTCGTCGACGCGGGGTCGGCAGACACATGGCTCGGGACGCGTCTCGCCCGGGAACGCGCGCGTGCGACGGTCGTGTTCCACTCCATCGTGTGGCAGTACCTCGGCCGCTCGGTCCAGGACGGCGTGCGACGCGTGCTGGAAGAGGCAGGTGCGGCCACCGGGGGCGGGACCCCTCTCGTCTGGGTCCGCATGGAGCCCGCAGGCGCGGTGGCGGACGTGCGTGCGACGGTATGGCAGGAGGGTTCCCGATCCGACCATCTGCTCGCCGAGATCGGCTACCACGGCCAGCAGATGCGCTGGCTCGCCGGCTAGAACTCGCGCTCCAGTGCTGCCCTCACGAACGGGGGCACGGGAACCGGCTTCGGCGCGCCTGGTGTGGTGCTCACGTAGGTGATGGTGCAGTCGAACACGGCCTCGCCACCGACAGTCATGGCGATGCCGACGTCGAACGAGGTGTTTCCCCACCGGGAGACGGAGCACTCCGCGTCGACGACGTCCCCGTAGACGGCGCCCCTGTGCCACGTCCCGGTGGCGGTCTTCAGCATGAAGTCGAACCCGGACTCCGCCAGGTTCACGACCCCTGCTTCCTCGCCCCGTTCCGCGGCGATCGCATGGCGCATCCACTGGGCGACAGCATCGTCGGCGTACATCCAGTAGTTGGCGTTGAACACGACGTTCTGCATGTCGCACTCGTTGTACCGGACCCTGATCCGCTCCACGTACCTCACGACAGCGCTCCCCTTGCCGCCTCGATTGCCGCGGCAAGCCTCGCGGCCTGGGCCGGCTGGGCCGCTGGTCCGGCCGCGCCCGGTGACC
>CAYXRQ010000207.1:0-3331 GCA_964466765.1 uncultured Bifidobacterium sp.
ATCTGGCTGGTGCCGCCCCAGATCGTCTCGGACCGGGAGAAGAAGAACGCCGACATCATGCTGCTGACCGGGTAGCCCTCGCGGCGCTTCTCGCGCGCGGTGCCGGGCCAGTTCCCGTCGCCCATTGCGGAGTCGACGAGCATCGACGCCGCACCCTGGATGTCGAGTGCCAGCTCCATTGCGGCCTTGTGCATCTCCGTCCAGAACATCTTGTTCGTGGCGCCGAGCGCGGCCATGCCCGGGTCCTTCTTGCCCATGAGGGTGGTGGACAGCGAGCGCAACCCGTTGATGCGCAGGATCTGGATCTTCGTGTAGTACTCCATCAGGCGCTGGCGGATGACCGGGTCGTTGATGGCCCCGTTCTCCTTGGCACCTCGCACCATGGCCTTGTACTCGCTCTCGAAACGGCGGTACCCGGTGGTGGCGCTCATGCCGCGCTCGAACGCCAGGGTGGAGTTGGTCACGACCCAGCCGTTGTTGACGCCGCCCACGACGTTGTCCTTCGGGCAGCGGGCGTTGGTGAAGAAGACCTCGCAGAACTCGGCGGTGCCGTCGGGCTGCACGATCCCGCGCACCTCGACCCCGGGCTGGCGCATCGGCACCAACAGGTACGAGATGCCCTTGTGCTTCGGCGCGTCCTTGTCGGTGCGCGTGAGGAGGAAGCAGTAGTCGGCGTGGTGGCCCTGCGTGGTCCACACCTTCTGGCCGTTGATGACCCACTCGTCACCGTCGAGAACGGCCTCCGTCTTCAGGCTGGCGAGGTCGGAGCCGCTGTTCGGCTCCGAGAAGCCCTGGCACCAGCGCATCTTGCCGTTCAGGATCTGCGGGAGGAACTCCTTCTTCTGCTCCTCCGTGCCCCACTGGAGGAGAGTGGGTCCGACGAGCGTGTCACCGAAGAAGTCAGCGCGCATCGGCGCCTTGGCGTTCGCGAACTCCTCTGCCAGCACCACGCCCTGCATGGTGGTGAGACCCTTGCCGCCGTACTCCTTCGGCCACGTCGCGCAGATCCAGCCGCCCTCGAACAGTTTGGTCGGCCACTCGTCGTTGAACTTCTTGCGCTCCTCGTTGGACATCTCGAACCCGGGCTCGAACCAGCCCTTGGGGAGGTTCGAGTGCAGCCAGCTGCGGATCTCGGCGCGGAAGGCCTCGTCTTCGGGGGCGTAATCAAGTTCCATGGTCCGAGAGTCTGACGGAGCCCGCGCGGCTTTGCCTCATCCTGGGGCTGTGACCGTTCACACGCCGTTCACGCGTGCCTGACAACCCCGAAAAGTGACGCACCTACGGTTCCCCCATGGCCTCACCTCCCCCCGGGCTCTCGTCCACGGACACCGCCGTCCTGCACGTGCTCCGCGAGCACGCGGGACGCATCGTCGGCCGGGCCACCATCAACCGCCTGGCCGGGCTCGACCACTGCACCGAGAGACGGTGCGACTCGGCCATTGTTAGCCTGAGGCGCGTGCTCGGCCAGGACGCGATCGTGACCGTCAGGCGCCGCGGCTGGATGCTGACCGACTCGGGCGCCGCGAGAGCGACTGAGCTTCTCAGCCCTGCGGGGGCCGCCCGGGACTCATCTCGATGACCGGCGCACTCCTGGCGGCGGGCGGCGCCATCGACTACGGGTCGATCTTCCTCGACCTGGCCGTCATCCTCCTGGTGGCCAAGCTCGCCGCAGAACTGTTCGAGCGCGTCCGCGTGCCTGCCGTGATCGGCGAGATCACCGCCGGCATCCTCATCGGGCCGTCGGTGCTCGGGCTGGTGGGATCAACCGACGCGACGAAGATCCTCGCCGAGGTGGGAGTCATCATCCTGCTCGCGACCGTGGGCATGGAGACGGACCTGGACGAGCTCCGGAGGGTCGGCCGTGCCTCGATGATCGTCGCGGTCATCGGCGTGGCCCTGCCCATGGGATCGGGGTTCCTCGCCGGCGGGCTCCTCGGCGAGTCCACGAATGCCTCCCTCTTCCTCGGGGCCGCCATGGCGGCCACGAGCGTGGGCATCACTGCCCGGGTGTTCGGCGACTTGAAGGCATTGTCGTCCACCGAGGCCCGCATCGTGCTGGGGGCGGCCGTCGCGGATGACGTGCTCGGACTCGTCATTCTCACGGTCGTGACCCGGGTGGTGGAACAAGGGTCGGTGGATGCCGTCGGCATCGCCTCCACCATCGGCCTGGCCGCGGGCTTCCTCGTCGTGAGCGTCGCCGTGGGAGTCACTGTGGTCCCGCGCGTGTTCACCCTCATCGGCGCGAGGGCGACGTCGGCGGCGACCGTGGGGGTGGTGGCAGCGGCAGTGACCTTCGGCTTCTCCGCCGCGGCGAGCAGCGCGCAGCTGGCCCCGATCATCGGGGCGTTCGTCGCGGGCACCGCGCTAGGCCGCACCACCCACCACGACCGCATCGCGCGTGAGTTCACCGCGCTCGGCGGTGTGTTCATCCCCGTGTTCTTCCTGCAGATCGGCATCGACACCGAGGTCGGAAAGTTCTTCGACCCCCACGTCCTGTGGGTCGCAGCGGTCATCTCCGTCATCGCGGTCACCGGGAAGGTGCTGGCCGGGTTCGGTGCCGTGGGCACCAACACGGACCGCCTGCTCATCGGACTCGGCATGGTCCCCCGCGGCGAGGTCGGCCTCATCTTCGCGACAATCGGAGTCTCTGTGGGCGTGTTCGACGACGACCTCTACGCCGTCGTGCTCCTCGTCGTGCTCGTCACCACGGTGATCGCACCGCCGCTCCTGCGCATCAGGCTGGCGCGGACCGAGCCGGCCTCGTCCACCCCTGACGACTCGGACTCCACCCCGGAACCGCCCGGGGGGTGGATCCAGCTCAATGGGGACGCAGCCGATCTGCACGGCAACCCTCCCTCCGGGATGGCCCTGCGCATCGCACTCGAGGCAGCGCAGCGCGCCGCGACACACACCCCCGGCACCGCACTGCTCGACTGGCTCCACGTGCACCGCGCGGTACCGCTGGCATGGGACGCGGACACCACCCAGCAGTTCCTGGACCTGCTGCTGCGCGGGAACGCGCGGTCGTGGCGGCTGCTCGAGATCACCGGCGTGCTCGACAGGGCTCTGCCGTCCATGGCGGAGGCACTCGACAGGAGGCGCGGCGACAGCACGGAACTGGACCCCACGCACCTGACGCGTCTCGCCACGGTGGAGGCCGTCAGGCAGCGGATGCAGCGGGCGACCGTGGACGACTGCTCGCTCCTGCTCGCGGCCTTCATGACGGATCTCGCCGGCGACGGGGTGGATGCCTCGCCCACACTCGCCGTGCTCGCCGTGCCGTCACCAGTGCAGGCAGAGACGCTCGCGCTGCTCAGTGCATCGACTCTCC
>CAYXRQ010000208.1:0-3330 GCA_964466765.1 uncultured Bifidobacterium sp.
CTCGGCGCGCACCCTGCGCGGACCGGGACCCACACGTTCCTCTCGTCCGGGGACGTGGAATGGTTCGCTGACCTGGGCCGCAGGCTGCTCGGGCCCGAACTGATGCAGGCGGGCCGCTGGTCCAAGAACTAGACAAGTGGCCATGAGCAGACCAGACGGACGCACCCCCGACCAGCTTCGGCCCATCTCGTTCCAGCGGGACTTCACGGAGATGGCCGCCGGCTCGGTGCTCGTCAGCTTCGGCCGCACCCGAGTGCTGTGCACCGCATCGGTCGACGAGGACGTGCCGCGCTGGATGAAGGGCTCCGGAAAGGGCTGGGTGACCGCCGAGTACTCGATGCTCCCCGGGTCCTCGCCGGAGCGCGTCGACCGCGAGGCGGCCAAGGGCAAGCAGAGCGGCCGCACCGTGGAGATCCAGCGCCTGATCGGGCGTTCGCTCCGCGCGGCGTGCGACATGCGCGCGCTCGGCGAGCGCCAGATCCAGGTCGACTGCGACGTGCTGCAGGCGGACGGCGGCACCCGCACCGCGAGCATCTGCGGCGGGTACCTCGCCCTCCACGATGCCGTCACCCGGCTGGTGCAGAACGGTGCGATCAAGGAGAACCCGCTGCACTCCCACTGCGGCGCCATCTCCGTGGGCGTGCACAACGGCGTGCCGGTGCTCGACCTGCCCTACGCAGAGGACTCCACCGCCGAGGTGGACATGAACGTGGTGATGCTGCGTCCCGTCGCGGGCGGTGAGTCGAGGTTCGTGGAGGTGCAGGGCACCGCCGAGGGACTCGCGTTCACCCGCGGGGAGCTCGACTCCCTGCTCGAGCTGGCCCACTCCGGGCTCGACCGAATCTTCGACCTGCAGGCGGGCCTCCTCGCCACGGCCCCGGACCCGCGGCCCATCGGCCGCTGACCGGCATGCGCCTCGTCTGTGCGAGCGCGAACCCCGCGAAGGTCGCCGAGCTCGCGCGGCTGATGCCCCCGCGCGTGGAGCTTCTCCCGCGTCCGTCCACCGTCGGCGACGTGGAGGAGACAGCCCCCACTCTGGAGGGAAACGCGATCATCAAGGCGGTCGAGGTGGCGAACCACGTGGAGGGCTGGGCGATCGCGGACGACACCGGCCTCGAGGTGAACGCCCTCGGGGGCGAGCCCGGGGTGAGGTCTGCCCGGTACGCGGGTGAGCCGGCCGACGACGCGCGCAACCGGGCGAAGCTGCTGGCCGCGCTGGACGGCGTCGCGGACAGGTCGGCGCGGTTCCGCACCGTCGTGGCGATCGTGTCGTGGCAGGGCGACATGCACTACGAGACGGGGGAGTGCACCGGCACGATCGCCACGGAGGAGCGCGGCACGAACGGGTTCGGTTACGACAGCATCTTCGTGCCCGACGAGGGCGACGGCCGCACGTTCGCCGAGATGACGGCACAGGAGAAGGACGCGGTCTCGCACAGGGGGCGGGCCATGGCGAAGGTGCCGTTGCTCATCGCGCGCATCACGGGCACGGCACCGGCCTGACCGGCCCGGCAGGGGTCACCAGCCGCGCAGGTCGATCGGCCACGTGCCGAGCACGCCGCCGTACTGGTCGGCCACATAGGCGACGTCGTGCATTGCCATCGTGGGGTCGATGTGGGCGGGCGTCACGAACACGCGCTCGCCGGTCTTCATCCGCGGCGACCCCTCCGCAGGGGCGAAGGTCGTGTGCTCGTCGGAGCAGAACCACACGCTGTAGCCCTCGATCGAGGGGTTGCCGTGGTCCATCCCGAGTGACTTCAGGCCCACGTCGCACACCGACCACTTGTCGTTCGCGGAGATCACCGTGCCGACGACCCACATCGCCTGGGCGAAGGGGATGCCGAGCTGCGCGTACTGGGTGTCCATGAGCGCGTAGCTGCCGGCCTGCACCTCGTTCACGGTGGTGCCGGCGAACATGTCATAGGTGCCGGTGCCGCCGGCCGACACGATCTCGCCGCCCACGTCGGCGTGCGCGGCCGCGAGCACCGCCATCGCCTCGTGCACGCGCGCCTTCTTCTCCGCGCGGTCGGTGACCATCATGAGGTGACCCTCGTAGCCCATGACGCCGCGCACGTCGATGCCGCGCACGCGTGCCGCGTCAGCGAGACGGCCGGCCTCGCCCGGCATCACGCCGCAGCGCGGGAGACCCACGTTGACGTCGATGATGACGCTGCGGATTCCGGCACGGTCGGCCGCGTCCAGCGTGTCCCGGGAGTCGATCGCCACGGTGACGAGCGCGGAGTCCTGTGCCGCCGCGAGCGCCGCGAGGCGGTTCTCGTCGAGCGTCTCGTTCGCGAGCAGGAAGTCCTCGCCCGTGCCGTTCGCCACCAGCCCGAGGATCTCGCGCGGCGTGGCACAAGTGAACGACCTGTGCCCGATCAGCACCTGTTCGGCGGCGATCCCCGACGACTTGTGGGCCTTCACGTGCGGGCGCAGCCTGTGCCCGGGGTGGACCCTGGCCATGGCCTCCAGGTTGCGGCGCATGATGTCGATGTCGATGACGACTGCGGGCGTGGGGAGGTCATTGACGTGCACGTGCCGGCGAAGGGACTCGAACCCCCAACACGCAGGACCTAAACCTGCTGCCTCTGCCAATTGGGCTACACCGGCGTGTGACGACAGGGTATCGGCGGCAGGGACTGCGGTGGCAGACTGGAAGCGTGACTCTGACTTCCGCGGCGCTCGACACCCAGACCCTCATCTCCCAGCTCGGCCTCGCTGACACGGTGGTGGACGAGGCATCGCTCGCCAACAGCGTCCGTCGCTTCGCCGCACAGGACATCGTGCTGCCCACGTTCGCCCAGCTCGCCGACCCGTCGCTCATCGACCCGGCCGTCACGAAGGGCGTCGACAAGAATGCCGCCGACCCGCGCAACCTCTTCCGCGTGCACTGGTACAACGACCTGGACGGCAACCGTGTGGAGGTCCCCGACCACGTGGTGCTCCCGTCCTCGCTCACCGGCATCGACAGCCCGGTCATCGTGGTGTTCGGTGACAGGTTCCCCATGATCACCGCGCACAAGGTGCTTGCGGCATACTCGTGCTTCGCGCCGCGCGTCATCACCGGCCAGTTCGACCCCACCCGTCACCGTGCCGTGTGGCCCTCCACCGGCAACTACGCGCGCGGCGGCATCGCCATCAGCCGCCTCATGGATTCGCGCGGCGTGGCTGTCCTCCCGGCCGGCATGTCGAAGGAGCGGTTCGACTGGCTGGACCGATGGGTCTCGGACCCGAGCGACGTGGTGCGCACACCCGGCACCGAGAGCAACGTCAAGGAGATCTACGACGCCTGCAACGAGATGGCGAAGGATCCGGGCAACTTCATCCTCA
>CAYXRQ010000209.1:0-1953 GCA_964466765.1 uncultured Bifidobacterium sp.
CGCCGACCTCCTTCTGCACCATCACGAACAGCCTGCGCACCGCCGGAACCCTGTCCAGCACGTCGGCCACGAGCGGTGTCGCCACGTTGTACGGCAGGTTCGCCACGAGCGACCAGTCGGTGACGTCACCGAGCAGTCCCGCCCAGTCGAGGTCCATCGCGTCGCCCTGCACCACCGTGACGTTCGCCAGGTGCCCCACGTTCTCGCGCAGCAGCGGCAGCAGCGCGGTGTCGATCTCCACCGCCGTCACCTGCGCGCCGGACTCGGCGAGGGCGAGCGTGAGTGACCCGAGCCCCGCGCCGATCTCCAGCACGTGGCTGCCGGGGCCCACACCCGCCAGGCGGGCGATGCGGCGCACCGTGTTCGGGTCGACCACGAAGTTCTGCCCGAGCGCCCGCTTGGCCCGCAGGCCCGCGCCGTCGAGCTGCCCGGAGGCCTCCGCCCGGGAGAGCGTCACCGCGCCACCGCCGAGCCCGTGCTCACCACGTGAGCTCGACGGTCAGCGGGGCGTCCACCAGTTCCGAGAGCTCCAGGAAGACGCTCGTGTTGAGGATGATGTCGAACGACGGCGGCACGTACCCGAGGTTCAGGTTGGTGCACTCGACCTTGCGGCCGTTGTTCAGGTTGCGCACGGTGATGACCGCGCCGAGCGGGATCTTCGTGGTCATGCACGCGCGCCCGGTGCCCAGCGGGAACTGCCGGTAGCTGGCGATCCCGCGCAGCAGCTTGCCGTCGTTGTCCGCCGGGTACGCGATCTGGCCCTGGCCGTTCGGGTCGTTGCTGACGGGGCCGTCCACGTTGGCCGGGGCGTCGCGGGCCGTGTCCGTCAGCAGGCCGACGTCGTACGTGGTCGTCGTGGCAACGGCGAGGGTGGACGCCGTGGAGCCGGCGGGAGTGCCGCCGGCCATGAAGGCGAGCGGCAGCACCACGGCCGTGGCCACGGCGATCACCGTGATCCGGTTCCTGTCGATCCTCGACAACTGCATCGTTTACGACTGTATGCGCGGGAAGGCGCGGAGGGCGTTCGCCGTGGTGGCCGCAGCCAGCTCTGCGGGTGCGATCCCGCGGAGGTCTGCGATGGCGGTGCCGACGATGCCGACGTGGGCGGGCTCGTTCGGCTTGCCGCGGTGGGGGACAGGGGCGAGGAACGGCGCGTCGGTCTCCACGAGCATCCTGTCCATCGGGCACAGCACCGCGGCCTCGCGCAGGTCGGCGGCGTTCTTGAACGTGACGATGCCGCTGAACGACAGGTATGCGCCGCGGTCCAGGCACCCGCGCGCCTCATCCGGCCCGCCCGTGAAGCAGTGGATGATGGTGTTGTCCGGGGTGCCCTCGGCGTCGAGGACCTCCCACGTGTCTGCCCACGCGTCGCGCGTGTGGATGACGAGCGTGAGGCCGTGCTCCTTCGCGAGCGCGATCTGCTCCGCGAACGCCGTCATCTGCACGTCACGCGGTGAGTGCTCGTAGTGGTAATCCAGCCCGCACTCGCCGATGCCGACGACGCGCGGCGAGCCGATGAGGTGGGTGACGGTGCCGACACCGTTCACCGCGTCGTGCGGGTGAAGGCCCACCGTGGCCCAGACGTCACTGTGGCGCCCGGCGATCTCCACCGCCGCCGCGCTCGTGTCCGCGTCAGTGCCGATGACGACGAATCGCGTGACGCCCGCGGCGCGCGCCCGCACGAGCGTCTCGTCGGACCCCGTCTCGATCATCTCCTCCTGCACGTGGCAGTGGGTGTCCGTCCACCCGGTGACCGGCGCGGTCATGCGACGGTGCGCCGCGGGAACAACGGGTCGCCCTTCTCCACGGGCAGGCCCGCGGGGTAGCCGCCCCACGCGACGTCCTTCGGGATGCGCATGTCGGTCACGTTGCCGGGCATGCCGATGCGCCGCCAGATCTCCTGCGCGGTGGCGGGGACGGCGGCATGGCAGAGGATCGTGACGATGCGCAGTG
>CAYXRQ010000209.1:1963-3327 GCA_964466765.1 uncultured Bifidobacterium sp.
TTTCGGGGGTGATCGCCTTGCGCAGGGCCTCGAGGGCGTCACCCGTGACGGAGTCCACGGCCGGGCCGGGCTCTGCCTTCCACGGCTCGTTCGTCTCCAGGTGGGCGTTCGTGGCGCGGATGAGCCCCCACGTGGCCTCGAGCGCGCGGCTCGGCTGCACGGCCTCCCACTGGGCGATCGTCTCCTCGACCGCGGCACGTGCGTGCGCCGCGAGCGGGCTGTCCGGAGACGGCGCTGTGCCGAGACCGCCGCACTTCTTGCCGACGACGGTGGCGACACGTGCGGCCAGGTTGCCGAGGTTGTTCGCGAGGTCGCTGTTGTAGCGGCCGATGAGGCCCTCGTAGGTGAAGTCGCCGTCGCTGCCGTAGACGGTGTCGGACAGCACGTAGTAGCGGAAGCCGTCCACGCCGATCTCGTCGATCAGGTCGAGCGGGTTCACCACGTTGCCGGTGGTCTTCGACATCTTCTCGCCGCCGACGAGCAGCCAGCCGCCCACGGCCCAGCCGGAGGGGGGCTCGATGCCCGCGGACATCAGCATGGCGGGCCAGTAGATGTTGTGGAAGCGGACGATGTCCTTGCCGATCACGTGGTGGTTCACCGGCCACCACTTCCGGAACTTCTCGTCGTCCGTGCCGTAGCCGATCGCGGTGATGTAGTTGGCGAGCGCGTCGAACCACACGTACGCCACGTGCGACGGGTCGAAGGGGAGCGGGATGCCCCAGGTGAGGGTGCGGCGGCTGACGGAGAAGTCCTGCAGGCCCTGCTTGATGAACCCGATGACCTCGTTCACGCGGTGCTCGGGCACCACGGCCCCGGGGTGGGAGGCATACCAGTCGAGGAGGCGCTGCTCGAAGCGCGACAGGCGGAAGAAGTAGTTCTCCTCCTCCACGTGCTCCACGGGCTTCTTGTGGATCGGGCAGTTGCCGGACTCGAGGTCGTCCTCCACGTAGTACGCCTCGCACGCCACGCAGTAGAGGCCGCTGTACTTGTCGAGCTCGATGTCGCCGGCGTCGTAGCAGGCCTGCAGGAGCTTCTGCACACCGACGCGGTGGCGCTCCTCGGTGGTGCGGATGAAGTCGTCGTTCGAGATGTTGAGCCGCTCCCACGCCTGGCTGAAGAGCGGCGCGATGCTGTCGGCGAACTCCTTCGGGCTGGTGCCCGCGGCGTCGGCCGCCTGCTGGATCTTCAGTCCGTGCTCGTCGGTGCCGGTGAGGAAGTACACGTCGTCGCCGAGCATGCGGTGCCACCGTGCGAGCGCGTCGCTGACGATCGTGGTGTACGCGTGGCCGAGGTGCGGCTTCGCGTTCACGTAGTAGATCGGGGTGGTGAGGTAGTACTTGCCCACCCCGACAGGCTACGGCGCG
>CAYXRQ010000210.1:0-3266 GCA_964466765.1 uncultured Bifidobacterium sp.
ATCGCGCACGGCCTCCGTGTGTTCTGCGACCACATGGACCAGTGGCACGCGATGTCGGCCGACCCGCCGCTCGTCGAGGGTGCCGTGGAGGAGGTGCTCAGGTGGGTGACCCCGCTCAACAACTTCTTCCGCACCGCCGTGAGTGACGACCGAATCGGTGACCAACCCGTGCGCGCCGGCGACAGGGTCATCATGCTGTACCCGTCCGCGAACCGTGACGAGGACGTGTTCGCCGATCCCTTCGTGTTCGACATCCGCCGGTCACCGAACCCGCACCTGTCCTTCGGCTTCGGCACGCACCTGTGCATCGGCGCGAACCTGGCGAGGCTCGTGCTGCGCTCTGTGTTCACCGAGATGTCGGCGCGTGTTGGATCAATGACGCCGGAGACCGAGCCCGACGTGGAGCCGAACATCTTCGCCAGGGCCGTCAGGTCGTTCAGCATCTCGGTCACCGCGCGTTAACCCGACCCGACGGGTCGGCATTCGGTGCAGGGCCGAGCGTGTGCTCGGAATAACTTTTCGTGGGTCGCGGTTAGCCTCAGAGCATGCGTCGCACGTCCGTTGCCGTCCTCCTCGCCGCCGCCATGTTGTTGACAGCGTGCTCCGGTGACTCATCGACACCCGCCGACAAGGTTCCGCAGCTGTCGGAGGACCCTGCCGGCTTCGACGGTGACACATCCTCGAGTGACAACGCCACGCTCGTCTGCAAGAGCGGGGCACCGCGCGAGGGCTCGTCCCTGAAGGTCGTCACTTCCGTGTCACCGCTCACGAGCCTTGCGGGCGTGCTCGCGGCCGGCACCGGGATCGAGGTCGTCGGCGTGGTGCCCGAGGGCACGAACTCCCACACGTTCGAACCCCCGCCCTCGGTGGCCAAGGAACTGGCCGAGGCGGACCTGGTCGTGGTGAACGGTCTCGGGCTCGAGGACCCGATCATCGAGATGGCGCAGGCGAACATGAAGACAGGCGCGGTGCTCTGCGAGGTCGGCACCGCGGTGATCCTGCGCAGCGAGTGGGTCTACGACTTCTCGTTCCCGCAGGAGGGCGGCCGGCCCAACCCGCACGCGTGGACGAACCCCGCCTCGGTGCTCAGCTACGTCACGATCATGCGTGACGCGATGACCCAGATGCTCCCGTCCACCATCCCCACGGTCGACGAGAACTACGTGAAGCTCTCGAAACTGATCAACGAGCTGGACGGGGCGATGGAGACGGCCACCGAGACCGTGCCGGTGCGCAACAGGAAGCTGCTCACGTACCACGACTCGTTCCCGTACATGGCCCGCCGGTACGGCTACGAGATCATCGGTGCGATCCAGCCCCAGTCGTTCTCCGACCCGACCCCCGCAGACGTCGCCGGCCTCATCAAGCAGGTGAAGGACGAGAAAGTCCCTGCGGTGTTCGGCAGCGAGGTGTTCCCGTCGCCCGTGCTCGAGCAGATCGGCAAGGAGGCGGGCGTGCGTTATGTCGACACTCTCCGTGACGACGACCTGCCGGGCAACCTCGATGATGCCGACCACTCGTGGGCCGGTCTCATGAAGTTCGACTTCGTGACGATCGTGGAGGCGCTCGGCGGGGATGCTTCCGCCCTGAAGGCGGTCAACGTGGACATCGGCGTCAATGACAGGGCGTACTACCCGCAATGATCCAGGAAGCCGTCATTCGCTGCGAGCACATGTCGTGCGCGTACGGCGCCACCGTGGTCGTCAGCGACGTCGACCTGGAGGTGCGCCGCGGCGACTTCGTGGGCATCGTCGGGCCCAGTGGTTCCGGCAAGACGACGCTCCTGAAGTCCATCATCGGGGCGGTCACCCCGGTGCACGGGTCGGTCGGCCTGGGCGACGGTGTGCGGCTCGCGTACGTTCCGCAGGTCGAGAGCGTGGACTGGAACTTCCCGGTCACGGTCCTCGAGGTCATCTCGATGACGCGCACGAAGGGGAAGCGCTGGCCGCGCATCACCCCGGCAGAGCGCGACGAGGCGCTCGACGTCCTCGCGCGGCTCGGTCTGGGCGGGCTCCATGACCGCCACATCCGTGAGCTCTCCGGCGGGCAGCAGCAACGGGTGTTCATCGCCCGCGCCATGTTCCACCGTCCCGACGTCCTCGTGCTCGACGAGCCGACCTCGGGTGTCGACGTGCGCACGCGCCATGAGGTTCTCCACCTCCTCGCCGAGCTGCACGCCCAGGGCGTGACGATCGTGCTGACCACCCACGATCTCAACGGTCTCGCGGCGCACCTGCCGCGCATCGTGTGCATGAACCGCACGGTCATCGCCGACGGCTCGCCCACCGAGGTGCTGAACCCGGCGGTGCTGGAGAAGACGTACGGCGCCCCCATGGAGGTGCTGCAGCACGGCGGGATGCCCGTGGTGCTCGACTCCGGCGGCATGCACGTCCCGGTCCCCAGCCCGGTCGCCTGACATGGGGCCCGTGGCCGCCGGGCTCCTCGAGCCGTACCAGTTCGAGTTCTTCCGCAACGGCGTGGTCGTTGCCACGCTCGCCGGCGCACTGTGCGGGGTCCTCGGCGTGTTCGTCGTGCTCCGCGGCATGAGCTACATCGGGCACGGCCTCTCCCATGCCGTGTTCGGCGGCGCCGCGGCGTCGGCTGTCATCGGCCTCAACTTCTTCGTCGGTGCCGGCATCTGGGGCATCACCTCGGGCGTCCTCATCGGGCGCATCGCGCGCAGGCGCATCATCGGCGCCGATGCCGCGATCGGTGTGGTGACCACCGCCTCGTTCGCGGTGGGCCTCGCCCTCCTCAACCGATACGGGCAGGCCCAGAAGAGCATCGAGGCAGTCCTCTTCGGGAGCGTCCTCGGTGTGCGCACGTCCGACATCGTCGCGGTGTCCGTGGTGTTCCTTCTCGTCCTGCTCATCGTCGGCATGTGGTACCGCACCTTCCTCTTCGCCACGTTCGACCCGGAGGTCGCCGACGTGACGGGAGTGAGCGTGCAGCGTGTCGAGGCAGCACTGATGATCATGCTGTCGCTGACGATCCTCGTCACGATGCGGGTGATCGGCACGCTCCTCATCTCGGCGATGCTCGTGCTGCCGGCCTCGATCGCCAGGATGCTGACCAACTCATTCGCCCGGATGCTCTGGATCGCCCCGGTGGTGGGCGCGGCGTCCGCGTTCGTCGGGATGAACCTCTCGTACTTCCTCGACACGTCGTCGAGTGCCACGATCATCCTGGTCTCGGCCGCGGTGTTCGTGGTCTCCTACGCGGTCACCGGATTCCGGGGCAGGGCGCGCATCGGTTCGCTGCACCAC
>CAYXRQ010000211.1:0-3259 GCA_964466765.1 uncultured Bifidobacterium sp.
CGATCAGGCCCAGATCGCGGAGCGGCGCGAGAATCGCCGAGCGCGCGCCCACGAGCACCCGCGCCTCCCCCGTCTCGAGCCGCTGCCAGACCCGCGCGCGCTCGCCCTTGGCGAGGCCGGAGTGCAGCACCTCGACGAGGCTGCCGAAGCGCCGGCGCACGCGCGCCGCGGTCTGCGGCGCCAGCGCGATCTCCGGCACGAGGATGATCACGCCGCGCCCGGCGGCGAGGGCATGCGCCGCGGCGCGCAGGAACACCTCGGTCTTGCCGGACCCGGTGACGCCGTGGAGCAGCAGCTCGCGATCGCCGCCCGTTCCGTCGACCGCCGCTTCGATGCGCGCGATCGCCGCCGCCTGGGCCGGGGTGGGCTCGAGCGCGGCCTCGAGGTCCGGAGCCGGCGGGTCGATCTCCACGAGTCGGCCGTCGGCCACGAGGCGTCGCACCGCCGCGGGGGCCGCGCCGGCGCGCGCCGCGACGTCCGTGAGCGGTCCGGGCGCCTCGCGGGCCGCGGCGAGGATCGCCTGCTGACGCGAGCCACGTGCCTCGGCGTCGTCGGCCGCGGCGAGCCACGGATCGGGCGGCGGCGGTGCGGCATCGGGCGGCAGCACGAGCTTGAGCGCGCGCGCCACGGGGGTGGCGTAGCGCTCGGCGATGCGCAGGGCGAGCTCGACGAGCTCCGGCGGCACGCGGCCGCCCGTGTCGACCGCGGCCTTCAGCGTCACCCCCGCGGGCACGTCGTCGGGACCGGCCGTGCGCAGCACGACGCCGCGCTCGGAGCGCCGCCCCAGCGGGATGTCGACGACCGCGCCCGTCGGCAGGTCGCCCGCGTAGGTCAGCGGCCCCTTCAGCCCGCGCGTCGAGACGAGCGGGGCGACGACGACGCTAGATCGCGGCGCGGAGCGCGTCGACCCGATCGGTGCGCTCCCACGTGAATTGATCGCGTCCGAAGTGGCCATAGGCGGCAGTCGGACGATAGACCGGGCGTCGCAGGTCGAGGTCCTCGAGGATCGACGCGGGGCGCAGGTCGAAGACCTCGCGCACGGCGGCGGCGATCTTCGCCTCGTCCTCGGTGTTGGTCCCGAACGTCTCGACCATCACCGACACCGGGTGCGCGACGCCGATCGCGTACGCGACCTGCACCTCGCAGCGCTCGGCCAGGCCGGCCGCGACGATGTTCTTCGCCACCCAGCGCGCAGCGTAGGCGGCCGAGCGGTCGACCTTCGACGGGTCCTTGCCCGAGAAGGCGCCGCCGCCGTGGCGACCCATGCCGCCGTACGTGTCGACGATGATCTTGCGGCCCGTGAGGCCGGTGTCCGCGTGCGGGCCGCCGAGCACGAACTTGCCGGTGGGGTTCACGAAGATCGACGGGTTGTCCCCGGCGAACTGCGCGGGGATCGTGGGCATGATGACGCTCTCGATGAGGTCCGGGCGGATCGTGGTGTCCCTGTCGACGCCGTCGGCGTGCTGGGTGGAGATGAGCACCGTGCGCAACGAGACGGGGCGGCCGTCCTCGTAGTCGAAGGTGACCTGGGTCTTGCCGTCCGGCCGCAGGTACGGCACGAGGCCGCTCTTGCGCACCTCGGTGAGGCGCTCCGCGAGACGGTGGGCCAGCCAGATCGGAAGCGGCATGAGGTCCGGGGTCTCGTCGCACGCGTACCCGAACATCATGCCCTGGTCGCCCGCGCCCTGGCTGTTCAGGATGTCCTCGCCGCTCTTGCCCGCGCGGATCTCCTCGGAGATGTCCACGCCCTGGGCGATGTCGGCGCTCTGCGCGTCGAGGGCGACCATGACACCGCACGTGTTGCCGTCGAACCCGAACGCCGCGTTGTCATAGCCGATGCCGTTGATCGTGTCGCGGGCGATGGCCGGGATGTCGACGTACGCGTCGGTGGTGATCTCGCCCGACACCACGCAGAGACCGGTGGTCAGCAGTGTCTCGCACGCGACGCGCGCGTTCGGGTCCTTCTCGAGGATGGCGTCGAGGACCGAGTCGGAGACCTGGTCCGCCATCTTGTCGGGGTGACCCTCGGTCACGCTCTCTGACGTGAAAGTGAACTTTCTCACTGGAACTCCTGCCGTGTCGGGGTGCGCCGGGCTGTCACCCGCGGACCTGCACAACGCTATCCAACAGCGCCACCGCGACCGCGCGTTTCGAGGCGAGGGGGACGGACTTCCGCCCGCCTGTGGACAACCAGATGGTGACCGCGTTCGTGTCGTGGCCGAAACCCACCCCGGGTGCGGAGACGTCGTTCGCCACGACCATGTCGAGATTCTTGCGGCGGAGCTTGTCGAGGGCGTTCGCCTCCAGGTCGTCGGTCTCAGCGGCGAATCCCACGAGCACCTGGCCCGGGCGTTTCGACTCCCCCAGTCCGGCGAGGATGTCCGGGGTCGCCTCCAGCACGATCTCAGGCGCGCCGTCCCTCTTCTTCAGTTTCCCCCCGGCGGCGCGCACGGGCCTGAAGTCGGCCACCGCCGCGGCCATCACCACGACATCGGCCGTCGGGGCGACCCTGTCGACGGCCGTCTTCATCTGCTCGGCGGTCTCCACGCACACGACGTCCACGCCGGCGGGCGCGGGGATCTCGACGGTCGAGACCAGGGTCACCCGTGCCCCGCGCTCTGCCGCCACCGCCGCCACCGCATACCCCTGCTTGCCGCTCGACCGGTTGGCGATGACGCGCACGGCGTCGATCGGCTCGCGCGTGCCACCGGCGGTCACGAGAACGTGCAGGCCGTCCATGTCCCGGGCGGTCCCGAGAACACCCGTCGCCGCGGCGACGATGGCCTCGGGGGACGCGAGCCGCCCGGCGCCGGAATCGCCACCGGCAAGACGGCCGGACTCGGGGTCGACCACGTGCACGCCACGGGCGCGGAGGACCGCGAGGTTGTCCTGCACGGAGGGGTGCTCCCACATCTCGGTGTGCATCGCGGGACACACGAGGACGGGGGCCCTCGTGGCGATGAGCGTCGCAACGAGGAGGTCGGCTGAGTAGCCGGTCGCGTAGGCGCTGAGCACGCGCGCCGTGGCGGGCGCCACGATCACGAGATCAGCGGCCTGGCCCAGCCTGGTGTGCGGGATGGACGAGTCGTCGTCCCAGAGGGAGGTGTGCACCTTCTCGGACGAGAGTGCGGAGAACGTGACGGGGCCGACGAAGCGGTGGGCGTCCTCGGTCATGATGACCGACACGTGGGCCCCTGCATCGACCAGGCGCCGGCAGACCTCGACAGCCTTGTAGGCGGCGATGCCGCCGGCCACGCCG
>CAYXRQ010000212.1:0-3255 GCA_964466765.1 uncultured Bifidobacterium sp.
GCCGAGGACGAGTTCGAGGTGATCAGCACGCTGTCGGGGTTCGTGCGCACCGTCACGATCGGGATGTCGCTGGTGCTGCTCGCCGTCGCGGTCATCCTCATCTGGAACACCATCCGAACGGCGATCTTCGCCAGGCGCCGCGAGATCGAGGTGATGAAGCTCGTCGGCGCGACCGACTGGTTCATCCGCGTCCCGTTCATCCTCGAGGGACTCGTGCAGGGTCTCGTCGGGGCCGTCGTGTCGTGCGGCGGGCTGTGGGCCCTCAACACGGCGTGGACGAACGGCGTGGCGGGGTTCAAGGCGGGCACAGGGGTCAGCGCCCTCGTCGTGCCGTCTGGCTACACCACCGGCGTCATGGTGAGCCTCCTCGTCATCGGCGCGCTCGCGGGCGGCATCGGGTCCGGCGTCGCCTCCAGCAAGTTCCTGGACGTCTGAGCACGTCTCGCAGGCCCCGTCCCGCCGGCAATAGGGTGCGGACGTGAGCTACGAACACATCTCCCTCGACATCGCCGACGGCATCGCCACCATCACCCTCGACCGCCCGGACAAGCTGAACGCGTTCACGGGCACGATGATGCACGAGATGATCGCGGCGTTCGACCGCACCGACGCGGACGACGACGTGAAGGCCGTGATCGTCACCGGCGCGGGGCGGGGTTTCTGCGCCGGCGCGGACCTGTCGTCGGGCGGGGACACGTTCTCCCGCGGCGGCAGCGACGTGGTGGACAGGAAGGGAATCCCGCGCGACGGCGGCGGGTTGCTGACCCTGCGCATCTTCGACAGCCTGAAGCCGGTGATCGGTGCGATCAACGGCGCCGCCGTGGGTGTGGGCGTGACGATGACGTTGCCCATGGACATCCGCCTCGCGAGCGAGGAGGCAAAGTTCGGTTTCGTGTTCGCCAGGCGCGGCATCGTGCCCGAGGCGTGCAGCAGCTACTTCCTGCCGCGGCTCGTCGGCATCCAGCAGGCGACCGAGTGGGTCTTCACCGGCCGCGTCTTCCCGGCGGCAGAGGCGAAGGAGGCCGGACTGGTGCGCAGCGTCCACGCCCCGGCTGACCTCCTGCCGGCAGCGCGGGCACTCGCCCGGGAGATCGCGGACAACACAGCGCCCGTGTCGGTCGCGCTGTCGCGCAGGATGCTGTGGAGGATGCTCGGTGCCTCCCACCCGATGGACGCTCACCGCGTGGACTCGCGCGGGATCATGGAACGGGGCCGCAGCGCCGACTCCCGCGAGGGCGTGGTCAGCTTCCTCGAGAAGCGCCCGGCGTCCTACCCGGACAAGGTGAGCGAGGGCCTGCCGGACGTGTTCCCGGGCTGGGTCGACCCAGAGTTCTCCTGACATGCCCGGCGCGGACCCGACACTCCACGAGACCGTGGGTCCGGGGTTCTTCGTCGATCTCGTCGACCGTTTCTACGAGGGCGTGGAGGGGGACCCCGTCCTCATCCCGTTGTACCCGGACGGTGCGGACACGGCCGGTGCGCGCGAGCGCCTGGCGATGTTCCTCGCGCAGTACTGGGGAGGCCCGCACGACTACATGGAGCGGCGCGGCCACCCGATGCTGAGGGCGCGCCACAACCAGTGGGCGATCGGCCCGCAGCAGCGCGACAGGTGGCTGGTCCACATGCTGGCCGCGCTCGAGGCGACGGTCGCCGACCTGCCGCTCGACCAGGGCACCAGGGACGACGTGCTGGGTCAGGTCGCCACGTACATGGTCAACGCGGCGGAGCACCTGCGCAACACTGACTGATCAGCGTCCGTTCGGGCCGAGCGCGTGCATCGCGATCGCCGCGGCCGCTCCCACGTTGAGGCTGTCCGTGCCGGCGTGCATGGGGATCCGCACGCGTGTCCCCGCCGCGGCGAGGAGGCCGGGGGACAGACCGTTGCGTTCGCTGCCGAGGAGCAGCGCGGTCCTCTCCACGTGCACCGTCTTCACCTGCGAGATGTCCGGCGCGGACGGGTCGGGGGTCGTGGCGAACGCACGGTGACCGTGGAGCGCGAGCAGGGCGGCGATGTCGTCCGCCTGCCCGGCGCGCGCGAACGGGAGCGAGAGCGCCGTCCCCATGCTGACCCGCAGTGCGCGGCGCGCCAGCGGGTCAGCGCTGGTGGCATCCAGCAGCACGCCGTCCCACCCCAGCGCGGCGGCGCTGCGCAGGACGGCGCCGACGTTCGTCGGGTTGTCGATCGCCTCGAGGACCACCACGAAACGCGCGGAGGAGAGCAACTGTGCGGGGGAGAGGAGCGCCGGCCGGCCGAACAGGCCCGTCGCGGCCAGCGGCACGCCGAGCCCGGTGACTTCCCTGCGCAGTGAGTCATCACCCACGTAGACCGGGACTGATGCCCCGACGAGGGCCGAGAAGTGCCCCGCCTGGCGCTCGTCGCAGAGCAGGGCGACGCATGCGGCGCCGGACTCGACCGCGCGGGACACGACCAGGTCGCCCTCGGCGACGAACATGCCGGCGCCGACCTTCTCCTGCCGCTGCGGACGGCTCGCGAGCTGGCGCTCCCGCCACCTGAACGCGTCGAGGCGGGGGTCGGACGCGTCCTCGACCCGGATGATCATGGCGCGGTCAGTACGACCAGGGGTACGGCGACCAGTCCGGCGGGCGCTTCTCGACGAAGGACGCCCGGCCCTCCTCGGCCTCGTCGGTGCCGTAGGCGAGGCGTGTCGCCTCGCCGGCGAACACCTGCTGGCCCACGAGCCCGTCGTCGATCAGGTTGAAGGAGAACTTGAGCATGCGCTGCGCGGTGGGGCTCTTGCCGTTGATCTCGCGGGCCCACTGCAGCGCGGTCCTCTCGAGCTCGGCGTGCGGCACGACCTCGTTCACCGCTCCCATCGCGTGCATCTGGTCGGCGGTGTACTCGCGGCCGAGGAAGAAGATCTCGCGGGCGAACTTCTGGCCGACCTGGCGGGCGAGGTACGCGCTGCCGTAGCCGCCGTCGAACGACGCGACATCCGCGTCCGTCTGCTTGAAGCGTGCGTGCTCGCGCGACGCGAGCGTGAGGTCGCTGACCACGTGCAGGCTGTGGCCGCCGCCGGCCGCCCAGCCCGGCACGACCGCGACGACGATCTTCGGCATGAAACGGATGAGGCGCTGCACCTCGAGGATGTGGAGACGGCCGGCACGGCCGCGGTCCATGGAGTCGCGCTCCTCGCCGTCGGCGTACTTGTAGCCGTCCCTGCCGCGGATGCGCTGGTCGCCGCCGCTGCAGAACGCCCAGCCGCCGTCCTTCGGTGACGGGCCGTTGCCGGTGAG
>CAYXRQ010000213.1:0-3243 GCA_964466765.1 uncultured Bifidobacterium sp.
CGACGAAGGTGATGAGCGGAATGTTGAAGGCGTCGCAGGTGCGCACGAAGCGCGCGGCCTTCTCGCTGCTCTCGATGTCGAGCACGCCGGCCAGAATCATCGGCTGGTTGCCGACGATGCCCACCGGGTGGCCATCGATGCGGCTGAAGCCGCACACGATGCTCTTCGCCCAGTGGGGGAAGTACTCGAAGAACTCGCCGTCGTCCACGACCTCGCGGATGACCTTCTTCATGTCGTAGGGCTGGTTGGGCGACACCGGCAGGATGTCGCGGAGCATGTCGCAGGAGCGGTCCGGGTCGTCGCCGGACTCAACTGTCGGCGGCTCCTCCAGGTTGTTCGTGGGCAGGAACGAGAGCAGGAAGCGGACGTCGTCCAGGCAGGACTGCTCGTCCGGCGACATGAACGTGGCGACACCCGACTTCGAGGCGTGGCTCATTGCGCCGCCGAGTTCCTCGAGGGTGACGTCCTCGCCTGTCACCGTCTTCACCACGTCCGGGCCGGTGATGAACATGTGGCTCGTCTCCTTCACCATGAAGATGAAGTCGGTCATGGCGGGTGAGTACACCGCACCGCCGGCGCACGGCCCGAGGATCACGGAGATCTGCGGCACGACGCCGGAGGACTGCACGTTGCGGTAGAAGATGCCGCCGTAGGAGGCGAGGGAGACCACGCCCTCCTGGATGCGCGCGCCGGCACCGTCGTTCAGGCCGACGACGGGTGCGCCGACCTTGAGCGCGAGGTCCATCAGCTTGTGGATCTTCTCGGCGAACACCTCGCCGAGGGCACCGCCGAAGACCGTGAAGTCCTGGCTGAAGACGAACACCTTGCGGCCCTCGACCGTGCCCCACCCGGTGATGACGCCGTCGGTGTAGGGGCGCTCCTCCAGGCCTGCCGCGTGCGCACGGTGGCGCGCGAGCATGTCGAGCTCGTGGAACGAGCCCGGGTCGAGCAGGTAGTCGATGCGCTCGCGGGCGAGCATCTTGCCCTTGCTCTTGTGGCGCTCGACGGAACGGGGGCTGCCCGCGTTCACGGCCTCTTGCTGGCGCGAACGCAGGTCGTCGATCTTGTCCTGCATGGAGGACGCGGCGGTGTCTGTCACGGGGGAAACGCTACTTGTCGGGGGGCCCGCAGCGCCCATCTCGGGCTGCAAGAGCCCTGTTCCCCGCGTGATTGTCAGCCGGGCGGGGCAGTCGTGGTGGCGCCTGCGGGGACCGTGCCGGCAGGGGCCGTGGTGGTGGTGGCCTGCAGGTCCTTGTTCGGCACGGTGGTGACGGTGACCCCGTCTGCAATCACGAACGAGCCGGTGAGCGGGGTCAGTTCTCCCGTGGTGGTGGTGCCCTCCACCGTGACGGTCCAGTCACCGGGTGCGAGCAGCTTCATCCCGGTCTCCTCGGTGAGGAGCGCGGCACCGGGCCTGGTGATCGGGACGAACACCTTGTAGCCGTTGAACGCCTGGTTGGCGGGCGTGAGCGACACCGTGAAGTTCTGGATGCGGGCGGGCCCGAACAGCTCCACGAGGAGGCGGTTGTTCCCCACGTTGCCCGGCGTGACCGACACGCGCACGCGGAAATCATCGGCACCCGTCATCTCCTGCACGATCGCGTACTGGTCCTTGGGGCCCTTCTCCCTCGGCAGCACGTACGGGGGCCGCATCGACATGAGCACGCTGGATGCGGCGAGCACGGCGATGCTGAGCGACAGTTCCACGCCGACGGGGCGCTTCAGCCGGGCCACCATCCGCTCGTTGAGACTGTTCGCGCGGGCGAGCCGTTGCCTGATGAACGCGCGCACCGCGGCGCTCACGAACACGAGCAGCCCCACCAGGAGGGACTTCAGGAGAACCATCCTGCCGTGGCCGCTGTTGATGAGGCTGATGCCGTCGAGCCGCCACACCTGCACTGCTCCGGTCACGATGATGCCGACGGTGAGCGGGGTGGCCACGCGCGCCCAGCCCTGCAGCGCCTGCACCAGGTCGATGTCACCCGGGCCGAACAGCACGACACGCCAGATGATCGCGATCGCACCGACCCACATCATCACGAGTGCCATGTGGAGGACGGCGACGATGACACCGATGAAGAGGCTGCGGCCCGATGCCCTGTCGAAGCCGAAGGAGAGTGCGAGGAAGATGAGGGCCGCCGTCGACTGGGGCACGTTCGTCGGCTCGAAGATGCGCGCCGGCACCCACGCGAAATAGACGAGGGCAAGAACGGCGATCAACCTCACCAGCACGGCGCGGCCCTCGGTGGTGTCGTACAGGGAGAGCCACGACGTTGGCAGGAAGGATCCGCCGAGGGAGTTCGTCGTCTCGGCGGCCGTCATGAGCGACGCCTGGAGGACCATGGAGAGAGCGGCGGCGACGGAGACGATGCGGAAGTAACGCTCGCCGATGCCGTACTCGACGCCCTCCACCCAGACGTACCTGATGAAGAGGAGCCCGCCGAACAGGGCACTGACGGTGAGGAACGCGAGCAGACGGGACAGCCCGATCGGGCCGCCAAGGCGCCGTTCCGTGACGGTCCCTGCGGGGGTCTGCCCCGGGGTGGTCGGCTGGGTGGGACCGGGGGTGACGGCCGTCGTGGTGGGCTGGGTGTTCGAGGTGAAGGAGAAGGTCCCCGTGGACCCGTCCGCGAGCTTCCAGCTGACCGTGCAGGACCCGTTGTTCAGCACCTGCGTGAGCGCCGCCGACACGGTGACCCCGTCACTGCCGAGCTGCGGCGCGCCGAGACCGATCAACCGGCCGTCGCACGTGAGCGCGAGACCCATCTGGGCGACCTGCTCGGCGGTTCCTGCCGGCGCGACGAACCGGAGCTGCAACTGGGTCGGCGCGACTGCCACGACCTCGCCGGCCGCGGGGCTCGACGACTCGAGCATGTTCGTCCCTTCGGCGAGCGCGGCGGTGGACCCGAGAACGGTCATGCCGACGGCGGCACAGAGGATGAGGAACAGGCGTCGCATGGGTGTGAAAACGGTACTCAACCTGCCGACCCTGCGCCCTGCTATCGGGTGCGTTTGTGGTCTCTCCCGGCGTGAACCACACGATTGGTAGGGTCGGAGCGATGGCCACACAGTCCCTCTACAGGCGCTTCCGCCCGAGGAAGTTCTCCGAACTGTACGGGCAGGAGCACGTCGTGCGGGCGCTGCGCAACTCGGTCATCAACGGCCGGGAGGGCCAGGCCTACCTCTTCTCCGGGCCGCGCGGCACCGGCAAGACGACCACCGCACGCATCCTCGCGAAGGTGC
>CAYXRQ010000214.1:0-3241 GCA_964466765.1 uncultured Bifidobacterium sp.
GCCGGCACCACCGGCGCGAACGTGGCGGTCCTCTTCATCGACTTCGACAAGCTGAAGCACGTCAACGACACGATCGGCCACGCCGCCGGCGACCAGCTGATCGTCTCCATCTCCCGCAGGATCGCCTCGGCGACCCGGCCGAGCGACACCGTCGCGCGCATCTCCGGCGACGAGTTCGTCGTGCTGTGCGAGGGCGTCCTCGACGAGCACGTGGCCCTCGACGTGGCCGAGCGCGTGCGTACCGCGATCACGGGGCAGGTGGTGCTGCAGGGGATCGAGATCGAGACGGGGGCGAGCATCGGCGTGGCTCTCGCCACCGACGACCTGCTCTCCGGCCGTTCCGCCGCTGACGCCGCCGTCACGCTGCTCCACGCCGCCGACACCGCGATGTACAAGGCCAAGCAGCGCGGCCGCGGGCGCAGCGAGCTCTACAGCGAGCAGATGCGCGCGGCCGCGCGCGACCGTGCGCGGCTGTCCGCCGAGCTGGAGCAGGCACTCGCGGGCGGGCAGTTCGAGCTGGTCTACCAGCCGATCGAGCTTGCCCATGCCGGCCGCGTCGCGGCGGTGGAGACGTTCCTGCGCTGGAACCACCCCGTGCGCGGGCAGCTCGCGCCAGCGGTGTTCCTGGAGCTCGCGGACGAGTCCGGGCTGATCGGTCCGATCGGTGACTGGGTGCTCGGGCAGGCCTGCCGCGACCTGCGTGACTGGGTCGACGCAGGCCTCGTGGACCCCGCGACGTCACTCCACATCAACGTGTCGCGCCGGCAGCTCGCGGACGTCACCTTCGTGGACAGGACGGTGGCCACGTTGCGCGACCGCGGCATCGACGGCTCCAGGCTGGTGTGCGAGACCGGCGAGGCGACGCTCGTCGACAGCAACCCGGCGATCCTGCGCACGGTGAACGCGCTGAAGCGGGCCGGCGTGCGCATCGCCGTGGACGACTTCGGCTCCGGGTACTCGTCCCTCGCGTCCCTGCGCACGTTCCCCGCCGACATCCTGAAGATCGACGGCACGCTCGTGCGTGACGTGGGCCGTGTCGACGGCGGGGACGACCCCATGGTGCGCTCGATCATCCAGCTCGCCCACTCGCTCGACCTCAGCGTGTGTGCCGAGTGGGTCACGAGCGACGACCAGCTGCAGAGGCTGCGCGTGCTCGGCTGCGACCTTGTGCAGGGCAACCGCATCGGTGCGGCGTCACCGGCCGACGAGCTCGCCCGCAGGCTCTCGCTGCGCCGGTCCGCCGGGATGCCGACGGACCAGGCCGGCTAGCCCTGGGTGCCCGGCACCTCCGGGGCGGGGCCGGTCCCCGCGAAGTACGCGAGAAGCGGCGAGGCGTCGTTCACCAGGCGCACCACTGAGCGGTTGCCGACCATGTCGTTCGCGACCGGGAGCGCATAGGAGAGCGTCCCGCCGTCCGCCACAGGGCGCAGCTTTCGCGCCAGGTCGACCAGCTCGAGTCCGGGGTCCACGGAGAACGCCGCCGTCGCCTCGCGCATCACGTTCGCCGCGTCGAATGGGTGCTCCGCCACGTAGCGGGCGGTCGACTTGAGGAGGGAGTTCACGAACCTGCGCTGGCGCTCCGTGCGCCCGATGTCGGCGGACGCGTCCATCTTCCAGCCGCCCTCCTTGAACTTCTGCTCGAAGTGGCGCGAGCGGGCGTACGCGAGCGCCTGCGTCCCGTCGACGACCTTGCACGCCTTCCTGCCGATGTAGAAGCCGGTGGACTTGTCGCGGGACGCCCGGTCCACGCACACCTCCACGCCGTGGATCGCATCCACTATCGCCTTGAACCCCTGGAAGTCGACCTCCATGTAGTGGTGGATCGGGATGTTCAGGGCCCGGACCACGGTGCGCACCACGGTGTCGGGCCCGAGACGGTACGCGGAGTTGATGCGGTCGTACTTCTCCCCCGTGCCGATCCTCACGTACAGGTCGCGGGGCACGGACATGAGCGACACCGACCCGTCGGCCGTGCCGTAGCGCAGCACCATCAGCGTGTCCGAGCGCTTCCCCGGGTTCGAGTCTGCCGAGCCGATGTTCTCGAAGTCAGGGTCGCCGGGGTCGGCGGTCTCGCGCGTGTCCGACCCCACCAGCAGGTAGTTCTCCACTCCGGGCGTCGCCGGCGAGAGCGCGGGCACGACCTCCGGGACCCGGGCCACGCCGTCCATCTGGGCCTTGGTCGCACGGACAAGGCCGAGCGCACCGGCGAGTGCGACCACGAGGGCGGTGCCGACGATCAGCATCCACTTGGGTGCCGCGGCGAGGCGGCTCTGCGGGTCCTCGTTCGGCACGTCCCAACGGTAGTTGTCAGGGCGCGGGGCGCAGGTGCACCACGTCGGCGGTGTCGATGCGGTGGGTCACGGCGCACTCGTCGATCACGACGAGCCTCCCGTCCCTCTCCACGTCGACGGCACGGCCCGTGATGTCCTCGCCGCCCGGCATCTCGGCACGCACCAACGTGCCGAGAGTGGCAAGGCCCCCGCGGTATGCCGCGTGCATCGCTTCCGCATCGAGCGCGAGCAGACCGTCGAGCACGGGAAGCATCGACAGGAGGAAACCGTGCGGCGACGGCAGGTCGGCGCATCCCGAGTTCGCCAAGCTCGCTGCACCGTCCGGCGCGGCACCGATGTTCACCCCGATGCCGACGACGACGAACGAGGGTCGCCCTTCGCTGCCGGCCGGCCCGGCCTGCGCGAGCACGCCCGCGATCTTCGCGCTCCCCACCAGGAGATCGTTCGGCCATTTCATCACCGCGTCGACTCCATGGTCCCGCGCCACGTCACGAGCGGCCATGGCGACCGCCTGGGTGAGCACGTGCGGGTCGTCGGGCACGGCCCTGAACAGGAAGGACACGAGCAGGTTCGCCCCCGGCGGGGCCTCCCAGGTGCGGTCCAGGCGGCCGCGACCGGCTGTCTGGTGGTCAGCCCGCAGGACCGTCCTGTCGGGGGCGCCGGCCGCCCCTTCCGCGAGGAGATCGGCATTCGTGCTGCCCGTCTCCCGGACGGCTCTCACCGCCCATCCCGGGGGTTGGTTCGGCGGGGGAATGGCCATTGGGGCAAGATAGTCCCCTGTGCTGAAGAAGATCCTGATTGCAAACCGCGGCGAGATCGCCGTGCGCGTCATCCGCGCCGCCCGCGAGCTCGGAATCCAGACGGTCGCCGTCTACTCCGAGCTCGACCGCAACTCCCTCCACGTCCGCCTCGCCGACGAGGCCTACGCGCTCGGCGGCCAGACGGCGGCC
>CAYXRQ010000215.1:0-3213 GCA_964466765.1 uncultured Bifidobacterium sp.
CTGCGCGGGGTCATCGACGATCCGGACGCCTGGTTCTCCTCGCTCGTCGCCCGCTGATCAACAAGCGGTGAGCAGATCCCACCTCACGTTGGCGCTGTCCGAGAGGAACCACGCCCCCGTGCGAGCGAAGGGACCCGCATCGGAGCACATGCGAACGTAGCCCCATGACCCGAGCAGCGCAGGGACATCCTCGTGGGGGTCACGGCTGAAGACCTGGTACACAACGTCGGGTGACTGACTACGCACGCTGTGGACGTAGTCCCACTTGTCGTGCCCCGGGAAGAAATCTGCGCGGCGCTCCATTGATGCAATCACCGGGTCGTTCTTGCCGAGGATGTCGATCATCCGGCGGCGGGACTGGTAGGCGGGAAGTCCGGCCCACACCGTCGCGATGACGGCAGAGTCGCTGGTCACGATGCTGAGTGTCGCAGCAGTGGCGGCAACGTGATGGTTGGTCCGCGTGAGAAGTGGGTCTCTGGCATGGATCTGCATCCACACGCCCGCAGATCCCGCAGCGAGTGGGACCATCGACACCGCGGCGAGCACCACCGGCACGATTGACGCTGCTGCACCCCGGGGGACCTTGCGCGAGCACGCCCACATGAACGCGGCACTTGCTGCCGTCGTGGAGAGGAGGACCGGGACGAACCGCGCCACGGAGAAGCCGGTGGGGTTCACCGTGAGCGCAGCGGCGAAAGTCGCGGGCACGATCGTGAAGGGTACGACCAGACGGAGGCGGCCGAGCCGACGGATCACGGAGCGGTCTCCGAATGATGCGGACACGGCGAGGATCGTCAGGGGCAGCACGGAGGCGTGGAATCGGCTCATCATGTCGTTCTCCCACGCATCGCCCCCGGTGTAGACGGCGTAGGCGCACATCGAGAAGAATGCCGTCGCGCAAACGTACACGAGAGAGCGCCGTGTGCCACCGTCCGACCGGGCGACGACGACGACGCACAGCCCCACCAGGAACAGCACGGGCAGCAGCTTTCCACTCGCCAGGAGTCCCCGCGCGCATCTGGTCCAGACGTTTGTGCCCGACATCTTGAGCATGTAGGTGTTGGGCAGAGCCGACCCGTAGTACGCGCGTTGACAGAGGAGCACCAGTGAGGCGCCGGCGGCTGTTGCAACGAGTGTCGCGCCGACGCCACGGGTCATGCGGCGTTGTGCGAGGACGAGTCCGACGGAGGCACCGACTGCGATCACGGTGAAGTCGAACCGGGTCGCCACCCCGGCGAGACATGTCGCCGCAATGAGCACTGTGCGAAGCGTGTCACGGCGCGTGGGAAGGACGAGCAGGAGCACAACAGCGACTCCGAGGAGGGCGATCAGCCCGACCTCCATTCCGCGCAGTGTCCAGTAGACCGTGGGAAGACAAAGCACAGTCGCTCCTGCTGCAATCATGCCAATCGAGCCGGACTCCGTGCTCAGGACCGCTGTCGTTGCGAGACCCGTCGCGACTGCAAGGAGAAGAAGGAGCACGATGCCGGTGATGATCACGGCCAGTGCGGCACCATTGCCGCCGAACCCGACGAAATGGACAAGTGCCATCCAGCCGGCCCACAGGGGGTTGGTGATGCCCTGCACGCGTGGCGCACCGGCGAACCAGACAAACTCACCGGTCTCGGCGAGTGTTCTCGCATAGCCCATGGAGATCATTGCATCGTCGAACAGAGTGAACCGCAGCCCTTTTCCGCCGACAGAGGCTGCGACCAGCACGAGTGCAGCGTGGAGGACCGCTCCTGTGCATGCCACGCCCAGAACCAGCCGCGCGGGTGTCGACGCCGGTCGAGTCATGGCCTCAACCTTGACTGCCCACCGCCTGCGAGGAGGCGCAGCTCCTGGGCGAGCGACTGTGTGGACCCATAGTTTTCGTTCACGAGAATCCCGACAGAGTCGAGGACGACGACCGTGCCGTCGGCATCGACCGTGGCGAAGGTACGGCCACCCATGTGACCGAGGGCAGTGAAGGATTTCCCCTCGCACGGGCAATAACCGTGCACTCCGATCCCTGTGGTGCCCCTGAAGTCCCAGTTCCAGGGTGCGCCGGGCACGGATCGGTCCCGCACGTACCGTTTGATCCAGTCGGCAAGGTCATTCATCCGCATGAAGATGCCGCCTGTCGCGAACCCGATGCTGCGGTAACGACCACGGAAGAACTCGAGTTCATAGCCGTACGGGATGGCGATCCGCTCGGTCACGAGGTCCTCGAAGGTGCGTCCGGTGACCTGCTCCAGGTACAGCCCCAGCACCGCGAACCCTGTCGTCGAGTAACTGACACGGCTGCCCGGCTTGAATGCCAACGGACGCCGACCCGCCCAGCTCACGACCTCCTTCGGGGTGGTCCCGTCGTCGAGGAGTGCACGGTTCTCGGTGACCTTGGCGATGCCGCTCGTGTGGGTGAGGAGTTGGTGCACGGTGAGGCCGGGATGGCCGAATCCGATGCCGAGATCGCCAATCTCGTCGTCGAGGCCCATCGTGCCTGCGGCAATCTCCTCCATGATGAGGCTCGTAGTAAACGTCTTCGTGATGCTGCCGACGGCACTCTTGGTTGCGAGGCCGTCCATCCCGCCGGCGAAGCCCGTCCATGTGCGTCCGTCACCTGTGATCACCACTGCGCGGAGCCCCCCGAGGCCGGCCTTGGCGTCGTGGCGCTCGAGGACCCTCTGCATCTCGTCGGTGGGCAGGCCGCCATCCGGTGGCAGGGTCTCCAGGAAGTCAGTCACGGACTTGTCCACCGGCACCGGTGCGATCACTGGTGCAGCTGACGGTGGCAGGGGTTGGTCCAACACCGAGGCATGAAAATCTACCCGTCGCTGGACAGCAGGCAGCGCGAGCACTGCCGTTGCGGCGAGGAGGGCGCTCGTGCGAACCGCGGTCATCGGTCGGCGCAGGTGCCCCGGCCGGAAAGTCTCTATCCAAGCGAGGCTCGGCACGACCACCGTCACGGATAGTGCAGTCACGACGAGCACGGCCAGCGGTCGGGCTGCGCCGTCAATCGTCGCGGGCAGGAATCTCCATGCAGACCATGCGACTGCCGGGTGCCAGAGGTACACGGTGAGTGAGGCACGGTTCAGTAGTCGAGATGCGGCGTTCATCGCGACACGGCGCGTCAGTCGAGGGACCAGAAGGAACACCGCAGTCCAGCCGGCCCCGACCAGGAGGTGCAGTCCATGGTCGTTATTCACGACCCCATCGACAGGCCACCGCAGG
>CAYXRQ010000216.1:0-3203 GCA_964466765.1 uncultured Bifidobacterium sp.
CCTGCGCGGGCCCACCCACGAGGAGAGGTTCACGCTGCTCGTGAAGGACCTCTACTCCTCCTACAAGGACCTGCCGGTGTCGCTGTACCAGATCCAGACCAAGTACCGCGACGAGGCACGGCCCCGGGCAGGCCTGCTGCGCGGACGCGAGTTCCTCATGAAGGACAGCTACTCGTTCGACATCGACGAGGCCGGCCTGCAGAAGAGCTACGACGACCATCGCGACGCCTACGAGCGCATCTTCACCCGCCTCCACCTGCCGTACGTGATCGTGAAGGCGATGAGCGGCGCGATGGGCGGCTCCATGAGCGAGGAGTTCCTCGCCCCGATCGAGGCCGGCGAGGACACGTTCGTGCGCTGCACCTCGTGCGACTACGCCGCCAACACCGAGGCCGTCACCGCCGGCACCCTCGCACCAGACACCGCCGCCCACCCCACCGTCACGGAGGTCGTCACGCCGGGCTGCGGCACCATCGCATCGCTCGTGGAGTTCCTGAACGCGAACCACCCCCGCACCGACAGGCCGTGGGCGGCCGCCGACACCCTGAAGAACGTGGTGCTGTCCCTGCGCCAGCCGGACGGCTCGCGCGAGACGGTCGTGGTGGGCGTGCCCGGGGACCGCGAGGTGGACCTGAAGCGCGTCGAGGCACAGGTCTCCCCCGCTGAGGTCGAGCCACTGGACGAGGCGGGCTTCACCGCCCATCCCGGCCTCGTGCGCGGCTACATCGGCCCGCAGGTGCTGGGCAGTTCCTCAGCCACCGGCATCCGTTACCTGCTCGACCCCAACGTGGTCCCCGGCTCCGCCTGGGTGACCGGTGCGAACCGCGCGGACACGCACGTGCTGCACCTGGTGAACGGCCGCGACTTCTCCGCCGACGGCACCATCGAGGCTGTGGAGGTGCGCGCCGGCGACCCGTGCCCCGTGTGCTCGCGTCCCGTGGAGATCGCCCGCGGCATCGAGATCGGCCACGTGTTCCAGCTGGGCCGCAAGTACGCCGACAAGCTGGGCCTGCAGGTGCTCGACCAGAACGGCAGGCAGGTCACCGTCACGATGGGTTCCTACGGGATCGGCGTGTCGCGCGCCGTCGCCTCCATCGCGGAGGCATTCAACGACGAGCTCGGCCTCAAGTGGCCCCGCGCCGTCGCCCCGGCGGACGTCCACGTGGTCGTCACGGGGAAGAACGACGACGCGATCACGCAGGCGGCCGAGGCGCTCGCGCGCGACCTCGAGTCCCGCGGGCTCGAGGTGCTCATCGACGACCGCAACGGGGTCTCCCCCGGCGTGAAGTTCAAGGACGCAGAGCTCATCGGGATCCCCACGATCGTCGTGGTCGGCAAGTCCCTCGCGGAGGGCAACGTGGAGGTGCGCGACCGGCACGCCGGCACGAACACCGCGGTCCCCGTCGGCGACGCGGCGGATGCCGTCGTCGCCCTGTCGCGGGGCTGACGCATGCCGCTGCGCATCACCGGCTCCGTCCAGCACTACGACTGGGGCGACACCTCGTTCCTGCCGGCGCTTCTCGGCCGCCCCGCTGACGGGTCGCCGTGGGCGGAGTGGTGGCTGGGCACGCACCATGTCGCGCCGTCCATGACGGAAGGCGGGTCGCCGCTCGAGGACGAGACCGGCCCGATGGGCATGCTCGTGAAGGTGCTCTCGTGCGACGCTCCGCTCTCGCTCCAGACGCACCCCACCGCCGACCAGGCCCGCCGCGGGTTCGCGCGCGAGAACGCCGCGGGAATCGCGCTCGACGACCCGCGCCGCAACTACCGCGACGAGTCGCCCAAGCCGGAGATGCTCGTGGCCCTCACTGAGTTCGAGGCACTCTGCGGGTTCGACGACGTGGACTCCACCGTGGAGCAGCTGAAGGCGTACCGCTGGCACGAGGAGGCCGAGATGCTCGACCTCTACGGCATCGACGGGTACATGCTCTGGGCGTTCGACCAGCGCTCCGCGCCCGACCTCGGTGCGTGCCCGGACTGGCTGCGGCGCATCGGCACGATGCACCCCGGTGACCGCGGCCTGCGCGTGGCGCCGCTGCTCAACCACGTGCACCTCGCGCCGGGCGAGGCGATCTCGCTCCCCGCCGGCAACCTGCACGCGTACCTGCACGGCGCGGGGCTGGAGGTCATGGCATCCAGCGACAACGTGATCCGTGCGGGCTTCACCGCCAAGCACGTGGATGTCACCGAGGTCCAGCACGTGGTGGACACGTCGGTGCTCGAGAGCCCCAAACTGCGGCCGGAAGGGCGCACCTACACGGGGCCCGGCGGGGCTTTCTCCGTGGAGCGCATCGACGTTGCAGGCAGTGCGACGGTCGCGGCGCAGTCACTGACCGTCCTGGTGCGCACTGCGGGGACCGTGGACGGGCTCGCCCCCGACCAGGCAATGGTGCTGGCGCCCGGCGAGTCAGCCGTGCTCTCCGGCACCGCCACCGTGTGGGCGTGCCGCCAGGGCTGACCTAGTCGCCGACGGTCCGGCGGATCTCGACGATCTTCTCGCCGGCGTTGTTCGCGTCGGCACCCTTCTCGTCGAGCAGGCGGGAACGGTCCTTGGCGGCCTCGCGCTCGGCACGCGCGGTGTCGACACGCGCGATGGCCGCCTCCGTGCCGTGCTCGTTGATGAACTCTGCCCACTCCACGAGTGCCTCGACCATCTCGGACTCCGGCACCACGGCCACGTTGCGTCCCTTCACGAACAGGTGCCCCCGCTTGTTGCCCGCGGCGATGCCGAGGTCCGCCTCGCGGGCCTCGCCCGGCCCGTTCACCACGCAGCCCATGACGGCGATCTGGAGCGGCAGTTTCTTGTCCTCGAACGCCTTCATCGCGCGGTTCGCCACGTCGATGACGTCGATCTCGGCGCGGCCGCAGCTGGGGCAGGCGATGAGGTCCACGTTCTTGCGCTCGCGGAGGCCGAGCGCCTCCAGCAACTGCCGGCCGGCCTTGGCCTCCTCCACGGGGTCTGCCGTGAGGCTGTAGCGGATCGTGTCACCGATTCCCTCCAGCAGCAGCGCGCCGATTCCTGCTGTCGCCTTCACAAGTCCCATCGGCGGCGGCCCGGCCTCGGTGACCCCGAGGTGGAGCGGGACGTCGGTCGCGTCGGCCAGCATGCGGTACGCCTCGACCATCAGGGGCACGTTGCTGGCCTTCACGGAGATCTTCATGAGGTCGAATCCGACCTCATGGAAGTAGGCCATCTCCTGCAT
>CAYXRQ010000217.1:0-3196 GCA_964466765.1 uncultured Bifidobacterium sp.
GCCGTCACGGCGGCACTGAAGGGCGCCGGCCTCGGGAGCACGGTCGCGCTCGTGACCGACGGTCGCTTCTCCGGAGGCACGTGGGGCTTCTGCATCGGGCACGTTGCGCCCGAGGCGGTGGACGGCGGACCGATCGCGTTCGTCCGCGAGGGCGACATCATCCGCATCGACGTGCCCACTAAGTCCCTGGACTTGCTCGTGGACGAGTCCGAGATGGCGCGCCGCCGCCAGGGGTGGGTGCCGAACCCGCCGCGTTACACCTCCGGGGTGCTCGCCAAGTTCGCGAAGATGGTGCAGGGTGCCGAGAAGGGCGCTGTCACCAACGTGCGGCTCTGACCTGCACTAATTTGTGGTGATGGAGGAGGCAAACCGCGCGTCGGTTGTCACGAGGGCCGTGCGCATCGTCGGCGGCGCCGCCACCACGCTCACCGGGGTCGCGTTGCTAGTGCTGCCCGGCCCGGGCATCGTGCTCATCGTCGCGGGGCTCGGCATCCTCGGCAAGGACATCCCCATGGCCGCACGCCTGCACCAACGGATGATGACTCACGCCAAGCGTGCCGCATCCGGCGCCGCCAACGGGGCACGCCGGATGCGCCGCAAGTGACCTCGTCGATTGCGGCGCGGAACGTGCGCAGTTAGACAACCGGCTTGACGGCGCGCCTCACCGGGCGGTCCCAGCCGGGCTGGCCCGTGGACTTCGGGCTGGGCCAGAGACCGGGGCCCATGTCCACCATGCCGTGGTGGGAACCGTGCGCGCCCAGGATATTCAGGAACGGGAGTGCGTCGAACGCCTCCGGTCCCTTCACACCCGTGCCCTTCCAGGACCCGTCCGACAGCAGCTCGAGTGCGACGACGGGGCAGATCGCGGTCTGCCACAGCACTGCCTGGCTGTCGTACTCGCGCATCGTGACCTCGTTGTCGGCCACGTGGTACAGGTACACCTCGCGCGGCTTGCCGTCGGCGATGCCCTTCACCCATGTTCCCGCGCAGGTCCGCCCGTGCATGAGGTGTCCGAGCTTGGCCGGGTTCGGCAGGACGGCCGCGAGCACGTCGCGCGGGGCCACCTGCACGCCGCCGACCTTGATCTTCTCCGTGGAGTCGAGCCCGAGATATGCGAAGGTCTTCAGCCAGTCGATGAACTCCGCTCCCAGGCCGTACTTGAATGTGACGCGGCTGCACTTCACCTCGCGGGGGATGAGGATGACCTCCTCGTGCTCCACGTTCACGCACTCCACGGGGCCGATGCCTGCGGGGAAGTGGAAGATCTCGGGCTCGCTGAAGCAGTCAGTGGTGTAGAAGCCACGCTTCTTCTCCCACACGACCGGCGGGTTGAGGCACTCCTCGATGGTCGTCCAGATGGAGAAAGTGGGGGCGAAGTCGAAACCGTCGATGGACAGGTTCGACCCGTCGCGCACGCCGATCTCGTGGATCTCGTCGAAGATGTGGTCGGCCGCGTAGCGGGCGAAGATGTCGCTGAGGCCCGGCTCCACGCCCATGCCCACGAGGGCGAGGATGCCGCGCTCGCGCCACTTCTCGTCGTCCGAGAGCTGGTCCTCCCCGAGCATCCTGCCGATCTTGTTGTACGGGTCGAGCGGGTGCGGCTCCGACAGGTTCATGGCCATGTCGATGTAGTTGCACCTCGCCTGGTACGCGGCCTCGAAGATCTGCGGGTTGAGCCGAGGGTCGCAGGCGTTCACGATGACGTCCGCCTTGGTGCGCTCGATGAGTGCGACCAGCTCACTCACCTTCGATGCGTCGACCTTCTCGGCACGGAACTTCCCCGGGTCGTCGAGCGCGGCGATCGCCGCCTCGGCGGTCTCCTTCGAGATATCGGCGAGCACGAAGGAGTCGAAGAACCCCCGTGTCTCGGCAATGGAGGCCATCGAGGCCCCGACTCCGCCTGCTCCCACTACGAGGATGTTCATGATGTTTCTGCACACTCCGACGCACTGACTGCGTCACCTGACTTGTTGCAATCAGGCTACCCGCGGCCCGCGTGCGCCGGGTGGGCACCGCCTTTTCGCCGGCCCGCACGGGCGTGGGAGAATCGACGCATGGCATTCGCGGGACGGGAGGAGGCGAGACCGATCGCCGACCCCGAGGTCATCTCGGTGAACCGCCTGCCGATGCGCAGCCCGTTGTTCGAGCGCGAGGGCAACCCGTGGTTCCGCACGCTCGACGGGGAGTGGTCCGTGATGCGGTACGAGCATCCCGCCGACGTTCCCGCCGAGGTGTTCGCGCCGCTCTTCGATGACTCTCACTGGCGGACGATCCCCGTTCCCGGGAACTGGACGCTCTTCGGGCTCGGCGACGAGCCGCACTACACGAACGTCACGATGCCGTGGAACGGTCTCCCCCCGGCGCTGCCCGAGGTAGTCCCCACGGTGGTCCACCGCACGGTGTTCCCCATGCCCGCGAAATGGTCGGGCCGGCGCATCATCCTCCACGTGGGCGGTGCCGAGAGCGTGCACACCGTCGTGGTGAACGGGAGCAGGGCCGGCTACGGGACCGACAGCAGGCTGGCCAGCGAGTACGACGTGACCGACCTGCTGCACGACGGCGACAACTCCGTTGTCATCATGGTCTGCAGGTACTCGGCCCAGAGCCACGTGGAGGACCAGGACCAGTGGTGGATGGCGGGCCTGCACCGCGAGGTGCACCTGCGGGCACAGGCGCCGGTGCACATCGAGGACGTCCGCATCGACGCCGGCCTGCTGGAGGACGACACCACGGGGACGCTGCGCGTGCTCACGACGGTGGGCACGAACGGCGGTGCGCCCGTGCCGAAGGGGTGGACGGTCCGCGTCGAGGTCGCGTCGCCGGACGGACGCGTGCTCGCCACGATGGAGGAGAAGGTCCCGCACCACACGTGGCCGTACGTGTTCAACGGCCACGTCGCGCGAACCGAGTGCGTGGTCCCTCGCGTGAGGCCGTGGTCGGCGGAGCTTCCCGTGCTGCACGGAGTAGCGGTGACGCTCGTCGACGAGAGAGGACGCGAGGCGGAGACCGTGCACCAGCGCGCGGGGTTCCGCAGGGTCGAGATCAAGGGCAGGAACCTGCTCGTGAACGGCGCCCGCGTGATGATCCAGGGCGTGAACCGCCACGACCATCACCCGGAGCGCGGCAAGGCCGTGACGGTCGCGGACATGCGCGCCGACATCGTGCTGATGAAGCAGCACAACGTGAACGCGGTGCG
>CAYXRQ010000218.1:0-3098 GCA_964466765.1 uncultured Bifidobacterium sp.
AACGACTTACGGGATTACGGACGAGGGCGTCCCCAGTACCGCAAGAGTGGTGCCGGAGACGGGCCCGTGGGGGGGCGTCGAAGGGACCGGTTGTGGGAGATCCGGGTGTCCATGGGGACGGTCGCATTCGCAATCGGTTGCCCGTCCCGTGAGGGCACACGGAGCGGTCGAGCGAGCCGTGTGGGGTCCGTGGCGCCGACCTCGTGGGCCGTGGGAGCGTGGCGATCGGGGCCTGTGGCGTGGCGACCGTGCAGCATGCCGCCCGGTGGCCGTGGGTCGACGTGCCGCGCGCGGCCCCCCAGTGGCCGCCCCGCGGACGCGGTGCTAGCGTGGGCCCCATGGCCAAGAAAAAGCGCAACATCGGCGTCATCGGCGTTCCCATCGACCTCGGCGCGGGCCGCCGAGGGGTCGACATGGGCCCGTCCGCGATCCGCATCGCCGACCTCGAGAAGCGTCTCGAGGAACTCGGGCACAAGGTCGAGGACTACGGCGACCTGGACGTGATGATCCCCGAGACCCAGAAGGTGGGCACGGGGAAGATGCGCTACAAGAAGCCGATCCTGTCCGCCTGCAAGGACCTCATGAAGGCGGTGGACAAGTGCCTCACCGACGGCCGCATGCCGCTGGTGCTGGGCGGCGATCACAGCATCGCGATCGGCTCGGTGGCCGGCTCGACCAACTACTACGCGCGGCAGGGTGAGCAGCTCGGACTGATCTGGTTCGACGCGCACGGCGACGCGAACACGCCCGAGACGACGCCGAGCGGCAACATCCACGGCATGTCGCTCGCGGTCTCGCTCGGGTTCGGCGATCCCGATCTGGTGGGCCTGGGCGGCCGGCATCCCAAGGTGCAGCCGCGCAACACCGTGCTCATCGGCATCCGCGACCTCGACAACGGCGAGCGCGACTTCCTCAAGAAGAGCGGCGTGACCTGCTACACGATGCGCGACCTCGACGAGCGCGGCATGCGTGACGTGCTCGACGAGGCCATCCGCACCGCGAGCGACGGCACGGCGGGCATCCACCTGTCGTTCGACCTCGACGTCGTGGATCCCGAGGACGCGCCCGGCACCGGTACGCCGGTGTGGGGCGGCATCTCGTATCGCGAGGCGCATCTGGCGATGGAGATGTTCAACGACCGCGCCAACATCGTGGCGCTGGACCTCGTCGAGGTGAACCCGGTGCTCGACTCGCAGAACATGACCGGCATCCTCGCTGCCGAACTCGCGCAGAGCGCGTTGGGCAAGACGATCCTGTAGCCGCGTTCACACGCACGAACACGAAGGCCCGGGACCGCGTGTGCGGTCCCGGGCCTTGTGCGTGGTGTTCGGGCGGTCAGTTCATCTTGACGGCTTTGGACAGCAAAGTGTGCGCATCCTGTCGCAACCGGACCCAGTAGATCCCGGGACGGATGTCGCGATGATCAATGCGCACGGTGTGTCGCCCGGCGCCCTGCGCACTGCTCGATGAGCCCACGACTCGGCCCATGACGTCGAGCACGTCCACCGTGGTGGGGGCTCCGGCGGGAGCGGCGAACACGACGTCCCAGTGATCCACTCCGGGATTCGGACCGATCGTGAGCACCTGCAGGTCCTTCACCGCGGCTTCGACGGTGACCCAGGCCTCACCATCGATGCCGACCTGGTTCCCGTTCTTGATGCCCAGACCGTACCCGTATCGGGCGCCCGCCTCGACGTCCTCGTCCTCGAGGACCACGTAACCCTCACCGTCCGGATAGAGCACGGTCAGCGGCTGCCAATTCCCGCCCTCGTTGCGCCGGAACACGCTCGCCTTGGAATTCGGCGTGCTGGTCGCACGCCAGCGGATGCGAACCTTGCCGGAGGTGCTGTTTGCTTCGATCAAGCTAACACCCAACACCGGCGGCGGCCCGATGGGCCCAGGACCGTAGGCACCGATCTGTCCGCCCGAACTACTGAAGTTCGTGTAGAAGGAGGCGGGTGACAGGTGTAGAGCGCTGTCAGAAAAAAACGGGTTGTAGCTGGAAAGGGAGGCGCCGAGCGTCGTGTTGGAAGGGCAATTCCAAGCCCCGAATGCGTCATTGTACCAGTCCACGTAGTTCAGACTGAATGGCTTAGACAGGTAAATGTCCATGATGGTGTTTCGGAGAATGGAGTTCTCAATCGTGTATGGACCGGACACCGCTAAGTAGCTTTGGTTGTATCGGAGTGAGAGGACGTCTGAGAACGTTGAATACGTCACGCGCGTAGGAACGTTACTTGAGATGCCATTCGTACAGTTACGGATGATCATGTGGTCGATGCGGTTCGCGGAGTCCGCCAGAAAGACGCCGACATTGAAGCCGCTGACAATGTTGGGCTTGGGGTGCAGTGAGTCCCCAGCGCTAATGTTCTTGTAAAGCAAAATCCCATAGCTGTTGTTGCTAGAACCACGCGCAGTGAACTTGCATGACTGCAAGCTGCTCGAGCCAAGAAGATAAGCCCCCCGAGAACCAGCGAGAACGCTGCAATCCTCTAGGTAGACAGCGGCTTGGGGTTCGGATGCGACCCCATCGGTATCGCAATCTATCGAGCACCGTGCCAAAGACGCAGAGGCGCCTTGGCCATAGGCGTAAACGCCGCCCCAAATCGAGCAATCCGCGAGAGTCAGCGTGGAGGTGTTTCCGCAGCTCAAGCCCCCTCCACTATTAATGGATCCGATCGCACACCGCGTGAGTGATGCCGATGAGCCACTGTTCGACCAAAGCGCTTTAAGAGAGCAGTCCATAAGAGTGGCCGGAGAGTGCTCGAGGTGCAAAGCATTACTCGTGGTAATGACGCAGTTCGTCATGGTGATGCTAGCGTATTGCGCGACGATTTCGTAAAGCGGCCCAAGTCTCGTGTTCTTGAGGTTCAAGGTGCTCCCGGAGGCAAGGCTGATGCCTCCCCAGCAATCTTGTGTCGGAAGTGTGGGTGAAATTGACGCGCTGTCAGTTGGATTCGAGAGTAGCTGCCCTTTGACGGTGATCTCCACGAGACCGCGGTATAGGCCAGTGGCTAGATAGTCTGAATAGGCAGCAACTCGAAGTGTCGTCCGGTTGCTCAGCGTCAGGCTTGCGCCGGGTTCGATGGTGAGGTCGC
>CAYXRQ010000219.1:0-3065 GCA_964466765.1 uncultured Bifidobacterium sp.
CGGCCGATCTCGTGCCGGCGCGTGGTGAACCACAGGAAGAAGAGGCCACCGGTGCTCCACTGCAGGAGCACCGTGGCGGCATCGAGTCTGATCAACTGTCGATCACTTGGCTGTCACCGTCTCCGTGTCGCGTCCCGAGCGCAGCAAGGTACCCGCGCGCGCGTCGAGCGCCACGTTGTCCCGCACCGATTCGACACCGTTCACGATGACATGTTCCACACCGACGGACTCGCTGTACACGCGGCCCGCGCCGCCGGGCAGGTCGAAGCGCATCTCGGCGGGGCCGGGCCCGATCCGCTGCGGGTCGAACACGCAGATGTCCGCGGCCCAGCCCGTGGCCAGCCGGCCGCGGTTCTTCAGCCCGTAGTAGCGGGCGGGGCGGTCGGTGAGGTGGTACACCGCCTCCTCGAGTGGCATCAGGCTGTGCTCGCGCACCGCGCGCTGCAGCATGCTCGTGCAGAAGGCGTAGCTGTCGATCATGTCGAGGTGCGCACCGGCGTCGCTCGCCCCCACGATCGCACGGTGGTCGCGCCAGACCTGCACGCGCTTCTCCCACGTCTCGCGGGTCTGGCCGTTGTCCTGGTTGGCGATGACCGTGTTCAGGTTGTCGTCGATGACGACGTCGCACAGCAGGTCCCAGGCGGACACACCGAGCTCCGCGGCGATCTCGCCGATGATCCGGCCCTCGTGCGGCTTCCACTTCTCCGAGAACGTCTGCAGCAGCTGGTAATTGCCCCAGTTCCCGATGGACTTCGTGGGGCCCACGGTGGACTGGGCCAGCTCGTTCATGCGCGCACGGCCGGCGGGGTCGCGAAGCATCGCCAGCTTCTCCTCCGGCGGGAGCGCCATCAGGGAGTCCCAGCCGTCGAGAATGTCCAGGATGAAGCCGCTGCGGAAGTTGAGGCGCAGGCGGAACGTGTCGGGCAGGGTGAGCGCCAGCACGTGGCCGCCGCGTGACGCCGCGATGTCAAAGCCTGCCAGCTGGTGCTGCACCAGGTCCCAGTTCTGCGCGTAGACCTGCAGCAGGTTCCAGTTGAGCGGTCGGTCGGCCGCTGCGCTCATGTCGCCCATCAGCTCGAACGTCTCGCGGTCGAACTGGCCGACGGCGGGGATGAACTCGAGGACGGTCCCCGGGTGGTTGCGCACCTCGGCGCACAGGGCCATCAGCTCCGCCCGCGACGCGTGACGCGACGGCACGGGCACACCCGTGTGGTCGTTGTGGCTGGGCGACCACGTGGAGGAGAAGCCGAGAGCACCTGCCCTCAGGCCGGCGCGCAGCAGGGCGACCATCGCGTCGATCTCCTCCTGCGTCGCCTCGCGCTTGTTGGCGTCGTCGTGCATCACGACCCGGCGCAGCGCGCTGTGCCCAACGGAGAACCCGGCGTTCGGCATGAGCGTGCCGTCGAGTGCGTCCAGGTACTCGGCCGTGCTCGTCCAGTTCCACGGCACGCCCGTCTGCAGCGACTCGAGGGGCATGCCCTCCACGCGGGCGAGCATCCTCATCAGGTAGTCGCCGTCCTCCGGGGTGAGCGGCGCGATCGTGAAGCCGCAGTTGCCCCCGAAGACCGTGGTGACGCCGTGCATCGGGGAAGGGCTGAGCGTGGAGTCCCAGAAGGCCTGCGCGTCGTAGTGCGTGTGGAGGTCCACGAAGCCCGGCGACACCACCAGGTCGGTGGCGTCGATCGTCTGTGCCGCCGCACCGTCGAGCTCGCCGACAGCGACGATTCGTCCGTCCTTCACGCCCACGTCCGCGCGCACGGGCTTCGCCCCCGTGCCGTCGATGACCGTCCCGCCTGTGATCGCAAGATCAAGTGACATGGTGTCCCCTCCCCCTCGGTGCCCCAACCCTATTCCTGCGGGGCAGGGGCGTCAGCAGTCGACGACGATGAGGTCGTGGTCGGCGTGGTTCAGTGCCAACGGGCCGGACTCCGTCGCGACCACGATGTCCTCGAGGCGCATGCCCCACTTGCCTGCCACGTAGATGCCTGGCTCCACGCTGTACGCGTGGCCGGCGGCGATCGGCTCGGTGTTCCCGGACACCATGTACGGGTCCTCGTGCTCCTCCATCCCGATGCCGTGCCCCGTGCGGTGCACGAACCACTGGCCGTAGCCCGCGTCGTCGATGACGGCGCGCGTGACGGCGTCGACCTCCTCGCACGGCAGTCCCACGCGGCCGGCGGCCACGCCGGCTGCCTGCGCGCGCTTCAGCACCTCGTACGCCCTGGCGATGTCCTCTGGGACCTCGCCCGTGTGCACGCACCTCGTGATGTCGCTGCAGTACCCGTTCATGGTGCCGCCGAAGTCGCACAGCACGATCTCGCCCCTCTTGATGACGCGGTCACCGGGGTGGTGGTGCGGGCTGGCCGCGTTCTCGCCCGCGGCCACGATCGCGAAGTTCACCTTGTCGTGGCCCTCCGCGATGAGTCGGGCGGAGATGTCCGCCGAGACCTGCGCCTCCGTGCGGCCCACGAGCGGGATCTTCCCCGCGTGCAGCTGCGCGGCGACCCTGTCAGCGGCGGCGGCCGCGGCGGCGAGCGCGTCGATCTCGGCCTGGTCCTTGCGTGTGCGCAGCGGCGCCGTGACGGTCACCGACCTCACCCAGCGAGTGCCGGGGCGGTGAGTGATGAGGTCCACCAGGAACCGTGACCACATCTGGTCACCGACGGCGACACAGGATGCACCGCCGAGCAGACCGTGCGCCAGCGCCACCGGATCGTCGGTCTCGTCCCACGGCACGGTCTCGAACACGCCGGGCAACGGCACCACGCGCGGGGCCTCCAGCCGCGGGATCACGAGCATCGGCATCCCCTCGCGCGGCATGACGAGCAGCGTGAGGCGCTCGAGGGGCATCGCGTGGTACCCGGTGAGGTACGGCATGTCGTGGCCGACGGAGAGGATCAGCGCGTCGACGCCGGCGGAGTCCATCTCTGCGCGGACGCGCTCCACCCTGGATGCGTAGATGTGGGCGGGGGCAATCTGGCTCATCGGACACCGATTGTGACAGGTACGGTGGCCGATGCCGCTTCCTTCGCGTGGTAGCTGCTGCGGGTGAGCGGGCTGGACTC
>CAYXRQ010000220.1:0-3063 GCA_964466765.1 uncultured Bifidobacterium sp.
TGCTCGTCTCGAGGCTCTAGCGAGCGGGCCGTCAGCCGGGCCAGGTCACGGCGCACTCCACGAGGGCGTCGATGAGGCGCTGTGTGTGCGGCGACGGGTCTGGTCCCTCCCAGTCCCAGAACATCGGGCTGGAGCCGCGCACCCGTGGGGGGAGCTCCAGCTGCACGCCGGCATGGAGCGGGATGTTCACGGGGTTGTCCTGGTGCAGCCCGCGCAGGTCCTTCGGGATCTCGTCGATGTCGTCGATCACGGTGTAGGCCGGCAGGTGGCGGCGGATGGCCGCGGCGAGGTGCGCCGCGAGTCGCCGGTTGCCCCCGCCGAGCAGGAGCGACGTGAAGAACCCCGCACGCCCGTACCCGTGCACCGTGACCACGATCTCCACGTGTGAGAGGAACCCGGCGAGTGCGGGGGACTGGTCAGCAGTGACGCGGTGCGAGGGGATGTGCCACTCGAGGTTGTCCGGCTGCAGCACGCCGTAATAGGAGGCGCCCGCCCTCTCCGCCGCCGCGCGGGCGATCACGTCAGTGACCTGCTCCAGCTCGCCACCGTGGAACGCCATGAACCCGAAGGTCCCGCGCAGCACGCACTCCTCGCGCACGCCATCCATGGAGAGGAGCTCTGAGAACTGCACGGTCAGGACTCCCGGCCCTGCCGGCGCGAGACGAGGAGGGCCGCACCGCCAGTCACGGCGACGAGGATGATGCCCAGCCTCCATGCCCCCTGGCCCTGCAGGAACGACGCGATCGACGACTGCCAACCATCCACCCTGCTGATGACCGAATCGCCGCCGCGCTCGGTGATGGCACCCCACCAGTACCACGTGAGGTACGCGCCAGTGAGCGTGACGAGGATGCCGGAGGCGGTGTCGAACCAGCGGAGCCCGCGGCGCAGGAAGCGCACGAAACCCGTCTTGGCGAGCGCGATGGCGACCGTGAGGGACGTGACGAGCAGCCCCATGCCCAGCCCGTACAGGACCACGCTGAGGACGCCGCTGGCGAAGCCGAAGCGACCGACGGAACCGAGGATGACGGTGGTGAGGAAACCGATCGTGCAGCCGATGGATGCGACCGCGTACGCCAGCCCGAACATGAACATGCTGCGCACCGTCCTCGTGCGTTCGGTCGCGAGGTTCGGGGTGATGATGCGCGGCTTCCAGCCGGCGATCATCGCGATGCCCATGCCGAGGAGACCGAGGCCGATCACGAGCGACGCGTACTTGGCGTTCTGCTCGATGGCATCGGTGAACAGCCGCGAGATGACTCCGACCACCACGAAGAGGGAGACGAAACCTGCCGACACTGCCGTCCCGACGCGCAGTGCCCTGGCCACTGCGACCGTGCGGGTGCTGTCGAGGGCGGTCTCCTCCCCGAGGTAGTAGACGAGGTATGTGGGCAGCAGCACGAACCCGCACGGGTTGACGGCCGCGAGGACGCCCAGCACGAAGCTGTACGCGAAGTTCCCCTCCAGCACCGTCAGGCCCCCACCCCGGCCCGGGCGAGGTTCGCCCTCAGTTCGGCCTCCGTGATCTCCCCGGCGTGCATCGCGGCCACGTTCCCCTGCGCATCGAGGAAGTACGTGGTGGGCATCGTGCCGACCCTTGCGGACGCCACCTGTTCACCCGTCCCGTCGAGGAAGTTGGGGTACGCCGCCCCGTGCGTGTCGAGGAATGCCTGTGCCGTCTCGACCGTGTCGTTCGGGCTGACCCCGATGAACGTGGCGCGCCCGGCGAACTCCTCCGCGGCGGCCGCCAGGACCGGCATCTCCCTCCGGCACGGCTGGCAGGTGGAGAACCAGAAATTCACGACGGCCGGGAGACCCCCGGTTCCCGGCAGGGCCTGCTCGCCGCTTGCCACCGAGACCATCCGGACGAAACCGAACTTCTCACCTGTGGTGTCGACGTTCGTGCCGATCCCGGGTTCCTGGGTGAGACCGGGGTCGGTGAGTTTGGCGTCGACGTCGTCGGAGGACCGGCTGAGGGCCCATCCCCCGACGACGCCAACAATCAGTGCAATGAGGACCGCTCCAGCGGCTCTGCGCGAGCGGATCCGGTCCATGCACTCAGGCTACGAGGTGTGCCGGGATCGGTACCTCGTCGATCTGTGTGACTTGTCGGGCCTTCACGGGCGGGCGCCCGCGGGGCTTGCGCCCCGCGATGACACGGCCCATCTCCAGCTGCTCGCCGCCCCAGACGCCCCAGGGCTCCTCGCGCTCGAGGGCACCGGTGAGGCACTCCTGGCGGCTCGAGCACTTGGCGCAGATCGCCTTGGCGCGCTGCACGTCGACCCACTCCTCGGAGAAGAACAGGTAGCTGAGGGTGCCGTTGCCGTCGGAGCAACGCTTCGCCGAGAGGGTGACCGGCTGCTCGAGGAGGCTGGCGCCTCCCATGTCCTTGTTGACTGCTGTGTACATGTTGTCTGTTTCCTTTCCTGTGGGGGAGAGATCTGGTGTTCCGGGGCAAACAAAAAGGCCGCCTGGGCTGGTAACCCGGCGGCCTCTGGAGCGTTTGTTTCGCTGTTTGTTAGTGCGAAACCTCACAGGGCGGCCGGGTGAGACGCTTATTCGCGTGCTTCACGGCCTTGGTAAACCACATGCCATAGGACGGCGTGGCTGCCATGGTCGACGGCATGGCAACAACCACGGCTGCTGCCGTGGCGGTTGCGGTTGCGGTCGCGTGTGCCCTGTTCATGACCCTGCAAGGCAACCACACGGGTACGGGGGCGGTCAAGGGGAATTATCCGGCGGTCCCCGGTTGACCCGTTGAGGCGGCTCTTTCCCTTGTGGGAGTAGGGTTTCGTGGATGTCCTTCGCCTCGGCCGCCCGGAGTTTCGAGATGGCCGGCCCCACCGGGGCGGGCCGGACCTTCACTGCCAGGCGCCGTGTGAGGCTGGGGGACGCGACCCCGAAGGGACGCCTCAGGCTGGATGCCGTGGCCCGCTACCTGCAGGACGTCTCCAACGACGACACCCGTGACGCGGAGTGGAGCGACCCGCACTGGTGGGTGGTGCGCCGCACCGTCATCGACGTGCTCGCCTTCCCCGAGTACCTGCAGGAGATCGACCTCAC
>CAYXRQ010000221.1:0-3058 GCA_964466765.1 uncultured Bifidobacterium sp.
GGCCGCGGTGAAGATGCTGCAGGCCTCCGGCAAGGCCAAGGACCCGCTCATCCGCCAGGAGTTGGCGTGGGCCTATAGCCACGTGGAGATCATGCGATTCAACGGCCTGAAGGTGCTGTCCGAGGTCATCGCCCGCAAGGAGCCCGGTCCGGGCGCATCGGTGAACAAGATGTTCTGGTCCGAGTACGCCCAGAAGTTCTCCGAGCGGATGATGAACGCCCGCGGCGCCGACGCAATGCTGGCCATCAACGAGCCGGGCCAGCCGTTCGCGGTGGACCGGTGGACGTCGATGTTCTTCCAGCACAGGTCATCCACGATCTGGGGCGGCACCGCACAGGTGCAACGCAACATCGTGGGCGAGAGGGTGCTGGGGCTCCCGAAGGAGCCGGGCCAGAAGGGCTGACCCGGCCCCAAGGGGCCGCCCTGCGGGGCTCAGCTGTTCTCTTCGCCGTCCTTGCCGGTCTCGAAGAAGTCCTTCGCGTCTGCGTCCATGCCGCGGCGCTTCTTGTCGCGGAAGTTCGACGTGGCCCGGGACATGCTCGCCATGGCCGCCCGCGAGCTGCGGCCGGTGGACTGCCATGCCGACGTGGACCCCTGGTCGTAACCGAACCGGGCGGCGTCGGCGTAGGCATCGAGCCCGGCCGAGAGGAAGACGAACTGCCATCCGTCGGCCGTGCGCTCCGCGATGAGCTGGCGCACCTTCTCGAGCGTGTACTCGCGGCTCTGGTTCTCCTCGCCGTCAGTCACGGTGACGAAGACGATGTCGTCCTTGCGCAGGCCCGTGGCCTCGCGCGCCCCCTGGTCCACCATGACCCGGCCGATGGCCAGTCCGGTGGCGTCGAGGAGGGGAGTGCCGCCGCGGGGCACGTAGGAGGTGCGGTCGAGTGCGACCGCCTCCGTGATCGGAGCCCCCCAGACGACCACCTCCTGGGGGTCCTGGGAGTCGAACAGGATGATGCTGACGCGGGCGTCGGGCCCGTTCGCCTGCTGGTCGGCGAGGAAGGTGTTGAAGCCCCCGATGACGTCGTTGACGATCGAGGACATGGAGCCGGACCTGTCGAGCAGCACCACGATGTGGGTGCCGTTCGGGCGGGTCTGCTGCTGGTTGTCGTTGGTGGACGGGTTGTTGGTCATTGTGTGCCTTTCGTGATCTCAATCCCGACCGTCGGGATTTGAGTAAAGGTCACTATAACCAGAGGGTGAGTCAGTCCCTCCGCGGGGCCGAGCGGAACCGGATCGGCGGGGTGATCTCTTTTGCCCGGCCCGCCTTGTAGAGCATCGGCGGGCGGCCGGGGCTGGGCTGGTCGGAGGTGATGATGCCGAGCGGCTGGATGAAGTTCTTGGTGAGCTCCACCTTGCGCCGGAAGTTGGCCGGGTCGACCTCGTCCTGGAGGAAGGCCTCGTAGACCATCCGCAGGTCGGACATGGTGAACTTCGGCTGGCAGAAACTGACCGCGATCGGGGTGTCCTCGAGCATCTGGAAGGCCTTGGCCCTGGCGTCACTGATGATCCGCTGGTGGTCGAACTCGAGCACCCGGGACGACTGGAGCTGGCGGTAGGGCACGAACTTGGCCTCCACCGAGTGCTTGATCGGGGCTATCTCGCCGGGATGGGGCAGGAGGGCGAGGTAGGCGATGGAAAAGGCCCGCCAGCGGCTGTCCCTGTCTGGGTCCCCGTAGGCGCCCACCTGGTGGAGGTCCTTGTGGCGCAGGGTTATGCCAGTCTCCTCGTGCACTTTCCGAAGGGCGGTGTCTTCCAGGGGTTCTTTCTCCTTGACGGCCCCTCCGGGGAGTGCCCAACTCTTGGAGGGGGCATCAGGACGGCGCATCACCAACACCTCGAGGCGGTCCTTGGCGGCCAGGTTCCTGTCCGGGTTCACGGTCAGAACGACCGTGTCGACATAGACGTAGAAGTCCGACTGGATTGTTCTCTCATGCTTCGGCATGTCCCCAGTGTGCCACCACCGAGTGTCAGATTTGGGACAAAGGCTCCCATTCCGTCTGTCACAGGGCCGGACGGGGGAGGGCCGACCTGTTGGCGGGGAATAACCCCGGGTCCCTGTTAGTTGCACACACCCCATCGTTATAGTCTCATCGTCCTAAACCCCCGGCCCCGGCCGGACCGATCGCTCAAGGAGCCCCATGACCACAGACACCACAGGAAAGCCAGTCCCCACCCACCACCTCACCTACCCCCAGAAGTTCCGCGCCACGGGCGCCATCCTCGGCTCTGCCATCGGGGACGCACTCGGTGCTCCGTTCGAGTTCGAACGCGGTGGGCTGTACTCCTCGCAGTTTCCCCGTCCTGTCCTGTCCGGCACCGGCGAGATGATCGGCGGCGGTGGTTTCGGGTGGGCGCCCGGCGAATTCACGGATGACACCCAGATGGCCATGGCCCTCGCGGAGTCGCTCATCGCCCACGGCGGACTGGATCTCGACGACCTGTGGGAGCGCTTCCAGGCATGGAGACACTCGGCGGCCGATGTCGGGATCGTCACGAGCATCGTGCTGTCACGTCCGGAGCGCCACGGCGCGGCCGAGCACGGTCACCACGCCACCGGCGGTCGTAGCGCGAGCAACGGCTGCGTCATGCGCATCGCACCCGTGGGCGTGCTCGGGGTGCGTCTCGGTTCGGATGCCACGGCGGCACTCGCGGCCGGACAGGCCCGTCTCACCCATCACGACCCGGCCGCCGCAGTCGGCGCGGCGCTCGTGGCCGAGTTGATCCGCCACATCATCGTCACCGGTGAGTTCCGCGGGGTCGCAGAAGCGATCCTCGACGACTTCGCCGCCACCGGCACGTTTGCTGCTGACGTCGTGGGTGAGTACCGCCGGTACGTGGCGGAGGGATTCGACCCGCTGTCGCCCGCCATCCCGGGCAACGGGTCCGTGTGGACGACCGTCGGCCAGGCACTGTGGGCCGTCCGCAGCACGGACTCATTCGAGTCTGCGATGCGTGCCGTCATCGACCTCGGTGGGGACACCGACACCGTCGCGGCCGTGGCGGGCGCCGTCGCAGGAGCCCTGTACGGGGCGCAGCGCATCCCCATCCGCTGGAC
>CAYXRQ010000222.1:0-3051 GCA_964466765.1 uncultured Bifidobacterium sp.
CGCATACGCGATGAGTTCGACAAGCTCATCACGCTCGAGCACCCGACGGCCGGGCTCTGGTTCCTCGTCGACACCGGTCTCGCCGATCAGTTCCTCCCGGAACTACCCGGACTGCGCCTGGAGCAGGACCCGATACACCGGCACAAAGACGTTCTCACCCACACCATCGCAGTGGTCGAGAACGTGCGACGCGATGCGCACCCAGACTTCGACTTCCGGCGTACGCGACTTGCAGCGTTCTTCCACGACATCGGAAAGCCGAAGACACGGTCGTACCGCAAGGGCAGGGGTGTGTCGTTCCACCACCACGAGGTGGTAGGAGCCCGGATGACGCGTGACCGGATGCAGGCACTGCGCTACTCCAACGACGATGTCGAGAAGGTCACACGACTCGTCGAGCTGCACCTGCGCTTCCATACGTACAAGATGGGATGGACTGATGCCGCTGTGCGCCGCTATGTGCGCGATGCAGGTGATCTTCTCGCCGAACTGAACGTGCTCACGCGCTGCGACTGCACCACTCGCAACGAGAAGAAGGCCGCGGTGCTCGCGCGCCGCATGGACGAGCTGGAGGAGCGCATCGCGCACCTCGCGGAGCGCGAGGAGCTCGCCGCGCTGCGTCCCGAGATCGACGGCACGCGCGTGATGGAGCTGCTCAGCGTTCCTGCGGGCCCAGTCGTCGGCGCCGCGCTCGAGTTCCTCATGGAGATCCGCATGGAGGAGGGGATCATCGGCGAGGAGGCCGCGACCGCCCGGCTCGTCGCATGGTGGGACGAGAACAAGGACGAGGCGGGGAAGCTCCGCCGCACGCGCCGCCGCAACGGCGCCTGAACCGCCCGGTCAGCTGCCGAGCTTGCGCACCCTCACCACGAGGGTGGAGGGAACGACGGCACGCGGCTGGCTGAGCGGCATCAACTCGTGCATCACGTCGATGGCGAAGTTCGTGCGCTGGAGCGCCATGGTCAGCTCCCCGATCGTGGGGGACGCCGACCCGTACTGGCGTTTCACCGCGATGTCGCCGCTGTCAAAGATGGCGGCGGCGGGGTGGCCGAGGGCGAAGATGAAGCCGGCCTCGGGCTTCAGAACACGGTGGACCTGGCGGAACAGCCTCGCGATGTCGGTGTCCACGGTGATCTGGTGCACGCACACGGCGAGATCGACGGAGGTGCTCATCAGCATGCCGAGGTCGGCGAGGTCCGACTCGTGGAACTCCACGCTCACCTCCTCCACGGATGCGGCGTGACGCGCGCGCTGGATGGCATCGCGGCGCGGGTCCACCGCTGTCACGCGCGCGCCCTTCCTGGCGAGCGTGACGCAGTTCGGGACGGTGCCGGAGATACCGAGCTCGAGCACCCGTTTGCCGCGGACGTCGCCGCAGATGCGCAGCTCCAGGTCATCGGGCACATCGCTTCCGAAGGAGATGCCGAGCCCGTCTCGCATGATGCCGTGGACATCGGTCATGGCGTCATCTTATGAGTATCTTGTGGGCTCATGGGCTTCTCCGTCGACATGCTCCGTGGTGACATCGGCGTCGTCGACCATCGGCTGTCGCGCCGCGCTCTCATCAACGAGTTCAAGCGCGGCCGGGTCAGCAGGGACTCCGTGTGCGATGCGCACCCCGAGCTCATCAGGGCGGCGCGCAACCTCGGCGAGCCCACGGAGACCAAGTGCGAGATCTGTGACGAGACGAATGTCGTCCTCCTCACCTACGTGTTCGGCCACGGGTTGCCCAAGCACGGGAGGCTCGTGACCGAGCGCAGCGAAATCGCCAAGCTCCAGCGCACCGGACACGAATACGCCGCGTACGTGGTGGAGGTGTGCCCGTCATGCCGCTGGCACCATCTCCTGCGCGTGCTGCCCGTGGTCGGTCGCGGGTCGCGCCGCGCCGCCAACTAGGACTAGATGGCGATCTCGTGCGGGTAGTGGGTGCGGCAGACCACGCACCACATCTCCACGTCGGCATCGAGCGTGTCCTCGGAGACCCCTGGCTGACCGAAGTAGAGGCGCTGCACGGCGACCACCTCCTCGTTCGGTGACCCGCAGCTGTCGCAATCAGCGGTTGCCATGGCGCCAACCCTAAGCGCCACATGGGGTTGATGGAGAAGAGACCACCCGCTACCCGGCCGCCCGGTGCCCGTGTCCCACCCCTGTGGCACCGTCTTGGCATGCCGATACGCTCTCGGGGTCAATATTCACTCTGCTCCTTCGGGGGCCCCGGTTCACGCCGGGTCCACAGAGAGGTCACACGCAATGCGTGCATATGAACTAATGGTCATCATCAGCGGTCAGCTGGATGAGAACACGGCCCACGGGTACGTGAAGACCATCAGCAACTCCGTCACCCAGGTGGGTGGCAGCATCCACGGCAGCCCCGACTGGTGGGGCAAGCGCCGGTTGGCATACCCCATCCAGAAGCAGGAAGACGGCTACTACGCGGTGTTCAACATCGTGGCCCCGGCTGGTGCACTCGACGAGGTGGAGCGCGGTTTCCGCATCTCCGACGACGTCCTGCGCCACAAGTTGCTCCGTCTCCCGGACACGGAAGCCGCCCGCCGCGGCATGACCTCGGCGGCCTAGGCCGTCCCAACGGGCACCCGCCCGCCGAATAACGACACACAAGGAGCCACCAATGGCAGACAACACCGTCACTCTCGTGGGCAATCTGACCCGCGATCCCGAGCTTCGCTTCACCACCGGTGGGCGCGGAGTCGCGTCCTTCGGCCTTGCCGTCAGCCGCCGCTACCAGCAGAACGGCGAATGGCAGGAGCAGACCTCGTACTTCAACATCGTGGCCTGGGGCCAGATGGGCGAGAACGCGGCCGCCACGCTCACCAACGGCATGCGGGTGGTCGTCACCGGCCGCCTCGAGCAGCGCGAGTACACCACCCGTGAGGGTGACAAGCGCACCGCCATCGAGATCAACGCTGACGAGATCGGCCCCAGCCTCCGCTGGGCGACCGCCCAGGTCGAGCGCACCCCCCGCGAGGGCGGTGGCGGCGGCGACCGTGGCAACCGCGGCAACTCGGGCGGCGGCGGCAACGCCGGCGGCGG
>CAYXRQ010000223.1:0-3028 GCA_964466765.1 uncultured Bifidobacterium sp.
CGTGGGCCGCTGCACCTTGACCACGACCTCTTCGCCGGTGAGGAGCGTGGCGGCATGCACCTGGGCGATCGATGCTGCCGCGAGGGCAGTGCGGTCGAAGGACGAGAAGACCTGGTCGATCCGTGCGCCGAGGTCCTGTTCCACCGTGAGGCGCACCTTGTCCCACGGCTCGGCCGGCACCTGGTCGCGGCACCGCTTGAACTCGTCCACCAGTTCGGTGGGGAAGAGACCCTCACCGCTCGAGATGATCTGGGCGAGCTTGATGTACGTGGCGCCGAGTCGCTCGATGGCGCGGCGCAGCCTGAGCGAGAGATGCGCACGGGACTGCTCGGGCGTCGTGAACCGCCCGCGCTTCTTGCGCACCCACCACGGCGCGATCGCCCAGCCGAGGGTGGCGACCACCACAACGAGCCGGCCGAGCGGGGGAAGGCGGCGGCGCTTGATGAGACGGGGAACCTCGCGGCGTGCGTTGTCGCGCAGCACGACGGCGACGCGGTCCCAGGCGATGTCCGACCTGTCGAGCACCCACGGGGCATCGTCGGTGAAGTTGGCCCAGGTGGTGTCCTGCGGGGGAGTCGTCACGCCCCCAAGTCTGCCGTTGCCGCGGCGCCGGCACCCCTCCCGACAGGGCGGTGCACGGGCGCCATGCGACACAATGAGTCCGGGAATAAGGGGGCACCATGGCGAACGGTCCGTTGCACGGGGTGAAGGTCGTCGAGCTCGGCGTGTGGGTCGCGGGGCCGGCGGCGACCGGGTTGATGGCCGACTGGGGCGCGAACGTCATCAAGGTCGAGCCCCCCACGGGCGACCCGCAGAGGGCGGTCTTCGGGGCGCTCGGCGTGGCGGACCAGGCGGGCGTGCCCCCGTTCGAGATCGACAACCGCGGCAAGAAGTCTGTGGTGCTCGACCTGCGCTCCGACGAAGGCCTCGCCACCATGCACCGCCTGCTGACGGAGGCGGACGTCTTCGTGTCCAACGTGCGGCCCGCCGGCCTCGCGCGCATGGGGCTGGACCCGGGCTCGCTGACGGCCCGCTACCCGCGCCTCGTCTACGGCCTGCTGACCGGCTACGGGTCCAGGGGTCCCGATGTCGACCGTGCCGGGTACGACGTGGGCGCGTTCTGGGCGCGCAGCGGGCTGGCGCACACGCTCGTTGCGCCGGGGGACAACCCGCCGGGCGTGCGCAGCGGCCAGGGTGACCACACGACCGGGCTCTCGATGTGCGCCGGGGTCATGGCGGCGCTGTTCGACCGCGAGCGGACGGGGAAGGGGCGCGTGGTGGAGACGTCGCTCCTGCGCACCGGCATCTACACGATCGGGTGGGACGTGGGTGTGCAGCTGCGGTTCGGCAAGCGGACGGGCACCAAGCGCCGCGAGCAGAACCCGGCACCGCAGATACTCAACTACTCGGCCGGTGACGGTCGTGCGTTCTGGTTGCTCGGTCTCGAGGGTGACCGGCACTGGCCCGGCCTGCTGGAGGCGATCGGCCGGCAGGACCTCGCTGCACGCGAGGGCTTCGCCACCGCGCGCGAGCGGGCCGTCAACTGCGAGGCGGTGATCGCGGAACTGGATGCGCACTTCGCCACGCAGCCGTACTCGCACTGGACCGCGCGGTTCGACGCGCACGACGTGTGGTGGGCCCCGCTCAACTCGATCCCCGAGGCGATCGAGGACCCGCAGGTCGTGGCGGCCGGTTCGTTCGTGGACATGACTCCCCAGCCGGGGGAGGCGCCGTACCGCGCGGTGAACTCACCGGTCGATTTCAGCGGGTACGAGCCCACTTATGGACCGGTGCCGAGGCTCGGCGAGCACGCTCCGGAGTGGTGAGCCGCCCGCGCCGGGCTCAGTCCTCGCGGTTGCCCCAGAGGGCGTGCAGGACCTCGTCGGCGAGCTCCTTGCGGCACACGATGAAGTCGGGCAGCCACGCCTCCCTGCCGTTGTAGACCAGCGGCGAGCCGTCGATGCGGCTGGTGTGCAGACCTGCCGCCTCTGCGACAGCGGCCGGCGCGGCGGAGTCCCACTGGTACATCCCGCCGTCGTGGATGTAGATGTCCGCCTCGTTCATCACGATCGACATCGCCTTTGCGCCGGCGCTGCCCAGGCGGAATGCGTCGCACCCGAGAGCGTTCGCCACGATGACGGCCGCGTACGGGGCCCGGTTGCGCGAGGTCACGAGACGCGGGTTCCCCTCCGGGCGCGGGGGGATCACGGGTGCGGGGTCGGTGAGGAAGACCCGGTCGATCGCGGGCAGCGCGACAGCACCTGCGGCGAGCCGGCCCTTCTCCCACAGGGCCACGTGCACGGCCCAGTCACCGCGGTTCTCGCCGTACTCGTTCGTGCCGTCGAGCGGGTCCACGATCCAGACACGGTCGTTCGTGAGGCGAGTGCGGTCGTCGGCTCCCTCCTCGGACAGCACGGAGTCTGCCGGGCGGGTCGCGCGCAGCGCATCCATGAGGAAATCGTGGCCGAGCGCGTCGCCGGTGTCGCACAGCATCCAGTGAGTGGTGCCACGGTTGACCAGTGCGTTGCGGTGCGCCACGAGCAGACGACCGGCCTCGGCGGCCAGTTCCCCGGCGAGAGCGTGGTCGTCGAGGCCGGACCACTCCGCCGGGACCTGGTGCGTCACTTCGTACCGCGTGCCATCTCGAGAGCGTCGCGCACGAGTGCCCGAGCCTCGGCCTCGTCCGCTCCCGCGGCCACGAGCGCCGTTATCCGTTGCTCCACCCGCTCGGCGATCACTTCGTCGAACACGTCGATCCGCGGCCTGGGTGACGCCGCGGTGACCGCGATGAGCACGAGTGCCGCGACGGCGGTGACCATCCCGATGGTGAGCACCCAGCCGGCGTTGTTGCCGTTGATCGAGGTCACGATGATCCCCGCGATGCCCGCGACGAAGATGACCCCGCAGGCGGGCCTGAGGACGCGCAGGAACACCGGGTTCACCGTGCCAGAGGCTTGTACTTGATCCGGTGCGGCTGCTCGGCCGCCGCACCCAGTTCCTTGCGGCGCCAGGCCTCGTACTCGCTGAA
>CAYXRQ010000224.1:0-3007 GCA_964466765.1 uncultured Bifidobacterium sp.
CCTTCGAGTTCCGCGTGGCCGACTGCAAGGGCTTCGCGACCATCGGCGAGTACGAGGACGGCCGCCCCGGCGAGCTGTTCCTGACGGTGTCGAAGCAGGGCTCCACCCTCTCGGGGATCATGGACGCCTTCGCCAAGTCGATCTCGTACGGCCTGCAGTACGGCGTGCCGCTGCGTGCCTTCGTGGAGGCCTTCACGAACATGCGCTTCGAGCCCGCCGGCATGACCGACGACCCGGACATCCGCATCGCGAACTCGATCATGGACTACCTCTTCCGCCGCCTGGCGCTCGAGTACATGTCCTACGACGAGCGTGCCGAGCTCGGCATCTTCAGCCGGGACGAGCGCATCCAGCCCACGCTGCCCGGCGTCGAGGAGTCGGTCGTCGAGACCTCGAACGGGACCGACATCCAGACGGACCCGAAGACCATCCCCGGTGCGGACGAGCTGGCACAGTCCATCGAGCTCGGCACCGCGCCGACGGCACCGGTCAGCGACCACTCGGCTCCGCACGGCGTGGTGCGCCACAGCGACGCACCGATGTGCATGATGTGCGGCGTGCAGATGCAGCGCGCCGGCTCCTGCCACGCGTGCCCCAGCTGCGGCTCCACCAGCGGCTGCAGCTGACGCACCAACGTCACAGAGACGATCGGACGGCCCGGGGGTGCCCCCGGGCCGTCCTGCATACCGGGTTCAGCGGTGGTGGGAGCCGTGCAGGTGCACGAGCGCCCGCGAGATGCTGGCCGGCACCAGAGTCATGTGGTGCTCGTCGCGCAGCACGGCGAGATGGGTCTCCGCGCCGGCCCGCCGCGTCATGCCGGCGAACCGGGAGGCGTTCGACACCATCGCGGCCATCGCGCGCTGCTCGGCGTTCGCGAAGAGCCTGGGCCACACACGATTCACGTCGCCCTCCTCGTGCTCCCCGGCGGTGATGACGGCACGGTGGCCGGCCGGCCTCTGTGCGAGGGGATGGGCGAGCATCGATGCCCCGTCCCACCACAGTGACGGGCTGATCGCCACCAGGTCGGAGAACACGTCGGGGCGCGAGACCCACGCGTGGGCGGCGAAGAGTCCGGACAGCGACCATCCGCACACGCCACTGTGCGGTGCGTCGACGGTGACGTGCGGTGCGAGTGCGGGGATGATCTCGTCCACGATCGTGGCCACGAGTGCGTCTGCCCCGCCCGTGCCGAGCGGGGCCATGGCGTTGTCGGCCGCGAACGGGCCGGGCAGTGTCCACTCGACGGGCGTGAAGTCGCGGAACCGTGCCGCCACGTACTCGGGGCCCGGGGCGGTGTCGGCCATCACGGAGAGCAGTGCGACAGGGGAGATGAGTCCGGGCAACGTGGCGTTCTGGGCGCGCACGAACTCGGTGGCAGTGAGGATCATCGTCTCGCCGTCGAGCAGGACCAGCAGCGGCACCGGCTTGTTTCCCGTGCCCGCCGGCAGGGACAACGTGAGCCTGTACGCGGCACCGTTCGCCCGCGACGTGTGGATCCATCTCTCGGTGCGTGGCACCGTCACCTCGGCCATCGGGCGATGGTACCTGCGGGTCTGCGGCGGCACGAAGAGCACCCGATTCGGGCGCCCCGCAGGGCCATGCCTTAGTGTCGGTGTGCCCGGACAGCCGGGCAGGAGGCACCAGTGGCGACACGCAGTTTCGACAGTTCGGACCGCAACGTGGTCACCGCGCCGAACGGCGCACGGGTGCACCGCGACCACCTGGCCCAGAACGAGGTCATCCGCCGCGAGTTCTACGAGGTCCGCCCCGGTGCGTGGTGCCTGGTGGGAAACGGCCTGTCCAACCAGACGTTCATCGACGCACCGGAGGGCATCATCGCGTTCGACACCGGCGAGTCCGTGCAGGAGATGGCGCTCGCGCTCACGGAGCTGCGCCGCCGCACCGACAGGCCCATCGCGGCCGTCGTCTACACCCACTTCCACTACGTCGAGGGCACGCAGGCCGTGCTGGACGAGGGCAACTGCGCCCGGCCGCTGCCCATCCACGGGCACCGGCGCATCGCGTTGAACAAGGCCCGCACGTCGGGTGAGATCGCGCCCGCGTACGGCCGCGGTCTGGTGGAGCAGTTCGCGATCGTGATGCCCGCCGAAGGACCTGACGGGCTCGTGAACGTGGGCCTCGGGTTCTCGTACCGCAACCCCGCGCACGCACCCGCCACGCCGGGCTACCTGCCCGTCACGCATGTCCTCCCCGACGAGGGGGAGGTGACCATCGCCGGCGCGCGCGTGCTCGTGCGCCACTCGCCGAGCGACAGCGACGACTCAGTGAACTTCTACTTCCCGGACACCGGGGTGTGCGTGCACAACACCGTGTGGCCGCTGCTGTTCAACGTGTATGCCATCCGTGGCGAGGAGTACCGCGACCCGCGCGTGCTGATCCCGGGCATCGAGAACATCATCGGATGGGAGCCGGAGCACCTGATCGCCACGCACGGGCCGCCGCTGTCGGGGGCGGCGGACATCAAGGCGAAGTCGGAGCGCTACCGCGATTCCATCCAGTTCATGTGGGACCAGACGGTGCGCGCCGTCAACAAGGGCTGGACGATGGACGAGATCGCCTCGCGCGTCACGTTGCCCGCGCTCTACGACCAGGACTACCTGACGAGCGAGAGGTACGGGGTGACAGAGCACCACCTCCGCCAGATCTACACCGGCCTGCGCGGCTGGTTCGACGGCGAGGAGTCGAAGCTGTTCCCGCTGGAGCCCGACGAGAGGTTCACGCGGCTGATCGCCGGGTTCGGCGGAAGAGAGGAGGTCGCACGACAGGCGACTGCCGCGCTCGATACCGACGAGATCCGGTGGGGTGTGGAACTCGCCACCTGGCTCGCGCGCTCGCCCGGTGCCTCGCAGGCCGACAGGGACCTTCTCGCGCGCGGCCTGCGGCTCGTCGCAGAGCGCACACCGGCGGCGAACATCCGCAACTGGGCCGTCACCCGTGCCAGGCACCTGGACCGCCAGACGCCCATGGACAGGTTCATGACGCACAC
>CAYXRQ010000225.1:0-2997 GCA_964466765.1 uncultured Bifidobacterium sp.
ATGCCGCCCGCGGAGATGTCGAGCTGCCTGCGCGAGGGGTCACGCTTGGCGAGACCGGCCTTCAGCTGGTCACCCCAGACGTTGTGGTACTTCTCGGGGTAGAACATGATCGGCAGCCAGCCGTCCGCCATCTCCGCGGTCGCCTCGACGCTCTTGTCCTTGAGCGACGCCCACCACACCGGGATGTCCTTGCGGACGGGATGGTTGATGATCTTCAGCGGCTTGCCGAGCCCGGTGCCCTGGCCGGCCGGCAGCGGCACCTGCACGGTCTTGCCGTCGTACGAGAGCGCCTCCTCGCGGGCCCACACCTTGCGGCAGACCTCGATGTACTCCTTGATTCGCTGCATCGGCTTCTCGTACGGGATGCCGTGGAAACCCTCGATCACCTGGGGGCCGGACGCACCGAGACCGAGGATGAAACGGCCGTCGCTCACGTAGTCGCAGCCGGCGGCCGTCATGGCCATGAGCGCGGCGGAGCGGGAGTACACGTTGACGATGCCTGTGCCGATCTCGACGCGGCTCGTCTTGGCGGCCAGGTACCCGACCTGCGAGATCGCGTCGAAGCTGTACGCCTCGGCGACCCACACCTGGTCCAGGCCGGCCTTCTCCAGCGCGACGACACGGTCGACGGCCTCCTTGAAGCCACCTGCATAGTTGATGCCCATTGACAGTTTCACCAAGGTCCCCCTTCGACGTTTGCCAAACCCTAGGACGGTGGCGCGTCTCGGCACGATTCGGGCTGTCTCCGTGCCGTCCGGTCTCGGCACGGCGCGATTCGGCCCCGGCACGGCATTTTTCTGCGGCGGCGCTGGGAGAATGGGGGCATGAGCGCCGCAGAACTCAGGCTCCCCGTGCGGGACGGGACGGTCCTGCGGGCGCTGCACCATCCGGCCGGGGGCGCGGCGGACGGCGTACCGGTTCTCCTCGTGCACGGGCTCGCCTCGAACTGCAGGCTCTGGGACGGCGCGGCGCGCCATCTGTCCGCGCTCGGGCACGACGTCATCGCACTCGACCTGCGCGGACACGGCCGCAGCGACAAGCCGGACCACGGGTACTCGGTGCCGGAGGTGGCCCGGGACGTCGTCGACATCATCGGTGTGCTCTCCGCCGGCAACCCGCCGTGGCACAGGCCGCTCGTCATCGGGCAGTCATGGGGCGGCAACATCGTCGTGGAGATCGCCGCGCGTCACGCGGACGCCGTGAGGGGCGTGGTCGCGGTCGACGGCGGCACTATCGAGCTGAGCAGGGCCTTCCCCGACTGGGAGGAGTGCCGGCGCGCGCTGGCCCCGCCCCGGCTGGCCGGCATGGAGGCTTCCCGTCTCCGCGGGTTCGTGCGCGGCGCCCACCCCGACTGGTCCGACGAGGCGATCGAGGGGACCATGGCGAACATGGAGCACTTCGATGACGGCACGATCGCGCCGTGGCTGACGTTCGACCGTCACATCACCGTGCTGCGCGGCCTGTGGGAGCACTCCCCCACGTCGCTCTTCCCGTCGATCGAGGTGCCCGTGATGTTCACGCCTGCCGCGCGGACCGACGACGACATGACCCGCACGAAGAGGGCCGCGCACGAGCACGCCCTGCGGACGATCCCGCGGTGCCGGGTCGAGTGGTTCGAGCCTGCCGACCACGACCTGCACGCCCAGTTCCCCGGCCGGTTCGCTGACGTCGTCCACGGCGCGGTCGTGGGAGGATTCTTCCCGTGACGCCACCGCGCATCCTCGCGATCATGGGCAGCGGCGAGACCGCACCCACCATGGTCAGCACGCACAGGTCGCTTGTCGCGCGTCTCGGGAACCCGGTCAGGGCCACCGTCATCGACACTCCGTACGGGTTCCAGGAGAACTCGGGCGACCTCGCCGAGCGTGCGGTCGCCTACTTCAGGAAGAGCGTGAACATCGACGTCACGGTGGCCGGACTGCTGCGACTGCACGGTGACGGCGTCGACCCCGTCTCGGTGGAGCGCGGCCTGCGCCACGTGAGCGACGCCGGGTACGTCTTCGCCGGCCCGGGCTCGCCCACCTATGCGCTCCGCCAGTGGACGGACACTCCCCTCCGCGGGATCCTCGAGGGCAAGCTGCGCGACGGAGGCATCGTCGCGTTCGCCTCTGCCGCCGCGCTCACCCTCGGCTCGCACACGGTTCCTGTCTACGAGATCTACAAGGTGGGCGAGGAACCACGGTGGGAACGCGGCCTCGACCTCCTCGGCTCGGTCGGCATCAACGCCGCCGTCATCCCCCACTACGACAACGCCGAGGGCGGCAACCACGACACCAGGTTCTGCTACCTCGGCGAGACGCGGCTCGAGCGGCTCGAGAAGGAACTCCCCGGGGGCCACTTCGTGCTCGGCATCGACGAGCACACCGGGCTGGTTCTGGACCTCGGGTCAGGAGAGGCCACCGTGACGGGGCGCGGGGGCGTGACCATCCGCGTCCGCGGCTCCGAGCGGGTGTTCCCTGCCGGAGAGTCGTTCAGCGTCGACCTGCTGCGGCGGCCGGACGAGGCACAGGGCACGGCGCCTGCACGGTCCGCCTCCTTGACCGCGGCGCCGGAGAGCATGCAGGACGAGCCCGGGTCCGCGGACGACACGGTGGCGCGCCATGTCGTGGCGTTCCGCACCGCGCTCGGTTCGCGTGACGTGGACGGTGCCGTCCGGGCCGCGCTCGCCCTGGAACAGGACGCCGGCGACCTTGCCGGGCCTGAACTTGCCGCGGCCCGCGCAGAACTGAGGTCGATGATCAGCGGGCTCGGCGACGCAGCCGTGGCCGGCCTGCAGGACCCCCGCGAGGTGGTCGGCCCCTACGTGGAGGCGATGCTGGCCGTGCGCGCGACGGTGCGGGCCGAGAAGAGGTACGACCTCAGCGACGTCATCCGGGATGCCTTCGAGGCACTCGGCGTGGAGGTGCGGGACACGCCGTCAGGGGTGGAATGGGGACTGCGCGCCTGAGGTCACCCAGGCACCATGACCGCATCAGACGTGGTGCAGCGAACCGATGC
>CAYXRQ010000226.1:0-2949 GCA_964466765.1 uncultured Bifidobacterium sp.
AGGACACCACCCTCTCAAGGTGGCGGCACGGGTTCGAATCCCGTTGGGAGTGCCATTTCTGGCCCGGTTCGGGAATTCCCAGAGTTGTGAATTTGTTCAACTATGGTGACGCTCGTCACCCCTTGCGAGGGGTCTATCCCTGAGGAGGGAACAAATGGAAGAAATGGCCACGGTCCTGAAGGACCAGGACCTCAACCAACTCGTGTACAACGCCCTGTCGTTCGGCACCGCCGTGATGCTGGGCGCATTCGTCTACTTCTTGACCCAGGTCAAGTCGGTGGCGAAGCAATACCAGAGCGGCGTCGCCGTCTCGGCTGTCGTCGTCGGCATCGCCGGCTACCACTACTACCGCATCTGGAGCGGCTGGGCAGAGGGTCACGTCAACGAGGGCTACCGCTACGCTGACTGGCTGATCACCGTCCCGTTGCTCGTCATCGAGCTGTTGATCGTCCTCGGCGTCACTGCTGACAGACGCAAGAAGCTGATGACCACGTTGGTCCCGGCCACCGTCTTGATGATCGGCCTGGGCTACCCCGGCGAGACCTCGACATCGGACAGCACCAAGTGGACCTTCTGGGTCCTCTCGATGATCCCGTTCCTCTACATCCTCTGGACGATGAACGGCGAGCTGAAGGCTGCAGGGTCCCGCGAGACGGGGGCAGTCGCCTCGTCCATCAAGAGCGCGACCACGGTCCTGCTCGTGACGTGGCTCTTCTACCCGATCGTGTACCTGTTCCCGGTGATCTTCGACCCGACCGACGGCATCGAGGCGACCCGCCAGGTGGGCTACACCATCGCGGACATCACCGCAAAGGCCCTGTACGGCGTGATGATCCTGAACATCGCACGCGCACGCTCGGGCGACTCGCACTAGGCGAACCCACACCACAACTCAGCAGACGGGCGCGGTCCATCTGGACCGCGCCCGTTCTCTTTTTCCGGGAGGAACAACACATGAAACCAACCACAATCCTGAGGGCCTCGGTCCTCGTCTCCGCAGCGGCGAGCCTGGTGCTCAGCATCTCGCTCTACTTCGCCGGCAACGACGAGAGCGACAAGCTCAACGGCATCTACGTGGGCGTCTGGGTCCCGTCGATCCTCGCGCTCGGGGCCTTCATGCTCGCCGGCCAGAGGAGCAAGTAGATGTCAGAGGCAGCACTCTTCTGTTTCGGCGCGGTGATCTTCGTCATCGTCTTCACCGGCGCCACGCTCTTCGGCATGGCGACCTTCAAGGAAATTCAGGACCGCGAGGCCTGACCGGCGCGGCCCGTCCGCCTCGTCATTGTCGCCCACACGCGCTGGGCCACCGACGAGTTCAGGAAGGGGAGCGAGAGCCGGTACACCCAGCCCGGCACGACCACGGCCCTGCCGCGCCGCAGGCCGCGCAGGGCGGCGTCCACCACGTCCTCGGGCTCGATCCACATCCAGCCCGGCACGCGCCGGCGCAGGTGCGCAAGCCCTGACCGGTCGTGGAGCGGCGTGCGCACGTAGCCAGGGCAGACGACACAGACACGCACGCCCTTCGGGCGCAGTTCGCGGTGGATGCTCCGTCCGTAGGCGGTGGCGTACGACTTCGCCGCGGCATAGACCGCTGACCCCGGCATGCGCACGAGGGACGCGATGCTCGACACGATGATGATGTCACCGCCGCCCCGCTCTGCCATGGCCGGGGCTGTCGCCTCGACCAGTTGCGCCACGCCGGCGCCGATGAGGTGGCCGAGCGACTCGAGTTCGGCCCACGGCGCGGTCCCGACCCTCGCGGCCACGGTGGTGCCGGCATTGGCGACGACGATTCCCGGGGCCGGGCACCCCAGCACCACCTGCTCGACGCCCTGCCGTGTGGAGAGGTCGGCCACGCAGACCGTGACCGTTCCGCCTGTCGCACCGGCCTCGGCCGCGAGCGTGCCCAGTGCCGCCGCGTCCCTCCCCACGGCGAACACGGGGTGCCCCAGTCGTGCGAACCGGAGCGCGAACTCCCGGCCGATGCCCGATGATGCTCCCGTCACGAGAACCACGGGAAGGTCCGTGCGGTCAGACTGTTTGGCTTCCATTCCGGGCCATTGCTAGCACTTTTCCGTGCGGGTCTCCACGGGTACGGTGGGGGTGTCGAAGGGGGAACGACATGTTCAGCAGGGCTTTTGCGACCACCCACCCGGACAGGGCTGCCTACGTGATGGCGTCCACGGGCGAGGTCACCACCCACCGCCAGCTGGAGGAGAGGGCCAACCAGCTGGCCCACCTGCTCCGCTCGGTCGGTCTTCACAAGGGCGACCACTTTGCGATGTTCATGGAGAACAACCGGCACTTCCTGGAGGTGTGCAGCGCGGGCGAGAGGTCGGGGCTGTACTACACGCCGATCAACTCGTACCTGAAGGCCGAGGAGATGGCCTACATCGTGAACAACAGCGAGTCGCGCGTGCTCATCACGTCGCGTGCCCGGCGCGAGGTGGCGATGGAAGCGGCCCCGATGTGCCCGAAGGTGGAGCTGTTCCTCATCGTGGACGGCACCGGCGACGACGGCCCGTTCAGGGACTACGAGACGACGGTGCGCAGCCACCCCGTGACGCCGATCACCGACGAGAACCTCGGCATCTCCATGCTCTATTCCTCGGGGACCACGGGGCGGCCGAAGGGGATCCTGCGGCCGATGCCGGACGCGCGCCCCGACGAGCCGTTGCCGCTGTGGGGCTTCCTCGACAACCTGTGGCGGTACCGCGCCGACATGACGTACCTGTCGCCCGCGCCGCTGTACCACTCCGCGCCGCAGGCTGCGGTGGGCCTGACGATCCGACGCGGCGGCACGGTGGTCGTGATGGAGCACTTCGACCCCGAGGAGTACCTGGCGCTCGTGGAGCGCCACAGGGTCACGCACAGCCAGCTGGTGCCCACGATGTTCAGCCGCATGCTGAAGCTGCCAGAGGAGGTGCGGACCAGGTACGACCTCTCCAC
>CAYXRQ010000227.1:0-2942 GCA_964466765.1 uncultured Bifidobacterium sp.
GCCGATGACCGCCACGTCTGCGATGCCCGGGTGGGACATGAGGACGTTCTCCACCTCGGCGGGGTACACGTTCTCGCCGCCGGACACGATCATGTCCTTCACGCGGTCGTGGATGTAGACGTAGCCGTCGGCGTCCACGTACCCCGCGTCACCCGACTTGAACCAGCCGTCCGGGGTGATCGCCTTGGCGGTGTCCTCGGGGCGCTTCCAGTAGCCGACCATCCCCTGCGGCGACCGCACCCAGATCTCGCCGACCTCTCCCTGCTCGCAGTCCCGTCCGGTGTCGTTGTCGACGATGCGGATCTCCACCCCCGGCCCGGGGATGCCGCAACTGCGCAGACGGTGCTTGTTCGGCCCGTTCGGGTCGTGGTCCGCCGGAGGCAGGTTGACGACGCCCCCGGTGGTCTCGGTCAGTCCGTATGCCTGCCAGAACTTGCACTTGAAGAGCTTCACGCTCTTGGTGAGCACCTCCTCGCTGATCGGCGAGGCGCCGTACACGAAGACCTCGAGGCTGGAGAAGTCGGCATCCTCCACCCCGGGCACCATGTTCATGAAGGCGAGCACGGCGGGCACGAGGAAGGCGTGGGTGATCCTGTGCTCGCCGATCAGGCGCACGACTGCCGCCGGGTCCATGACGCGCACGATGACGGTGGTGCAACCGAGGTACTGGCCGGCTGTGGCCCAGCCACCGCCACCGATGTGGAACAGCGGCATCGCCGCCATGTTCACCGAGTCAGGGGAGAGCTCCCAGATCTGGCTGATCATCGGGGCGAGAGCGAGGAAGTTGTCGTTCGAGAGCATCACGCCCTTCGGCAGGCCCGTGGTGCCGCTCGAGTACAGCTGGAACGCGATGTCGTCGTGCTGCGACGGCACGCCGGGGTCCCCGAGCGACTGGCGCTCCACCCACGCGTTCCAGTCCTCGTACTGGCCGTGACCACCGACGACGAGGATGAGCTCCGTGTGCGTGAGGTTCGGAGCGATCGCATCGACGACCGCGGCGAACTCCGCACCGACCACGAGGACCTTCGCCTCGGCGTTGTTCACGATGTACTCCACCTCGGGCGGCGCAAGTCGCCAGTTGACGTCCACGTTGACCGCGTTCAGGAGGGCGGCCCCGTAGAACACCTCGAAGTGCGGGATGCCGTTCATGTCGAGGAAGGCGACCCGGTCCTGGTTGCCCACCCCCGCGGCGGCGAAGCCGTTCGCGACACGCTGGGCCCGCCCGTAGAGATCGGCCCAGGAGAGGCGGTTCGCCCCTTCGATGAGGCTGGTGTGGTCAGGTCTTGTGGTGCCGTGCACGCGGACTATGTCCGCCATGCAGGTGATGGATGTCCCGCTCATGGGCGGTCATCGTAGGCGAGCCCCAAAGGAGGGCGGGTTCAGTCCTCGATGCGGCGGTCACGCTTCTTCGCGCCCTGGCGCCTCTTCGACTCCAGCCGTCGCTCGACTGCGCCACGGCCGGGTCTGGTGGCACGTCTGGGCGGTGGTGTCGGGCGTGCCGCGCCGTCGATCGCCTCAACGGCTGCCTCAAGGCACGAGCGTCTGTTCGCCCACTGGCTTCGGCTTGCCTGACGTGTGACCCGCAGCTGGGCGCCGAGGCGGGCTGCGACCCTCGCGACCGCTGCGCGGGGGCCCGTCAACTGGGTGAGGTCGACCGTGAGGACGGCCTTCGTGGAGGTCTTGTTCACGTTCTGGCCACCCGCGCCGGCGGCACGGGCAAACGACCAGGTGATGGCCGACGCGGGGATCACGATGCCGCCCGGTGTGGTGACGTCGTCCTCTCCCGTCATCGGTCAGGAGGGCAGGACGGGCACGAGGTGGTGCGCGGGTTCCGTGCGCTGGCGCCGCAGGGCCGGGATGATGTCGCGGTACGCGGCGCGCATGTTCGGGTACGGCTCGGGGAGGTCGGCGGACAGCAGGGCATGGAGCCGCGGGAGTGCGTGGTACGGCACCGCGGGGTACATGTGGTGCTCCAGGTGGTAGTTCATGTTCAGGTACAGGAAACGCAAGACGGGGCCCATGAGAACCGTGCGCGTGTTCAGCCTGTGGTCGAGCACGTCCTCCGCGAGGCCCGCGTGCTGCGTGGTCCCGAACACCACGAGGAGCCAGCGGCCGTAAAGGGAGGGCAGGCCGACGAGCATCAGCGGCAGCAACGAGGACACTCCGATCGACCACACGATGACCGCGACCCAGACGGCCGCGTGGATGCGGCCCCACCGCACGGCGGCCCGTGCTTCCCGCCCGGGCACGTAGGTGGCTTCCTCCGGTGTGATTCGCCCAGCGATGTTGTGCGCGTACTTGCGGAACTCCGCCGCCGTGCTGAACACCCCGAACATGTCGGCGAACACGCGCCACAGTGCGGTCGGCCTCGGGTACGCGATCTCGGGGTCGCGTCCCACGATGATGGTGTCGGCGTGGTGGCGGTTGTGGCTCCACCGCCACGACACGGGCTCGCGCACGTCCATGAACGAGGCGAGGTGGTAGACGGCGTCGTTCGCGCGCTTGGAGGCGAACGCGGTGCGGTGCCCGCACTCGTGCCAGCGTGCATCCGATGCCGATCCGTACAGGGTGCCGTACACGAACGCAGCGGGGAGCGTCCACCAGGACAGCCACGTCGCCCACAGCCACGCACCGGACGCCACGAGCAGCAACAGCCACAGGACCGTGTGGAACGCCGCAGGGTTGTCGCGCCGCTTCATGAGGGCAAGCAGCTGCTCACGCTCGACGGGGCTCAGGCGCCACGACGCGCCTGCCAGCCCGCTCTCGACGGCGCGGCCGGACTCCGTGCCGAGCAGGCCGTAGTCACGGTGGTGTCGCTGCGTGCGGGCCATGCGGGGACACTATCCCCGGCTGTGCGGCGGGTCAGGCCTGCAGGCCGTCGACGCTGCCGAGCACCTCCGCGGAGTCGTTGTGGCTGTGCGTGAATCCGCGTCGCCGCTCCT
>CAYXRQ010000228.1:0-2922 GCA_964466765.1 uncultured Bifidobacterium sp.
AGGCAGTGCCGGCAGATTTACAGTCTGCTCCCTTTGGCCGCTCGGGCACCGACCCCTATGGAATCGCCAAGGTTATCGGCATCGCTAGCCTTCGCCCCATGCCGTCATTCGATGTTGTCTCAGAGGTCGACCGCCAGGAACTGCGCAACGCCGTGGACCAGGCCGAGCGCGAGATGAGCCAGAGGTTCGACTTCAAGGGCACCAATTCCTCCATCGAGCAGAACGAGCTGGTCATCACCATCCGGACCATCAGCGAGGAGAAGGCCCGCGCCGTCCGGGTGCTGCTGGAGGAGAAGTTCGTGAAGCGCGGCCTGTCCCTGAAGGGGATCGACTGGGGCAAGTTCGAGCAGGCCTCCGGCGACACGGTCCGCCAGGTGGTCACCATCAAGGTGGGGATCACCAGCGACAAGGCCAAGGAGATCAACAAGTTGATCAAGGAGAAAGGCCCGAAGGGCGTTGCCAGCCAGACCCAGGGCGACCAGGTGCGGGTCACCTCCAAGAAGCGCGACGACCTGCAGGCCGTGATGGCCCTGCTGAAGGGTGCCGACCTGGGCCTGCCGCTGCAATTCGAGAACTTCCGCGACTAGTTCCCCCGGCCGGTCCCGCCGACACACATTGCCGGCAGATCACCAGGGAAAGGGCGCGGATGGCCATGGTCACGGAACCGGAACGGCTCGAACTGCACCAGGCGATGCGCGGCATCATCGGGCCGGGTGCCGCCAACACGTTCATGGAGCTCGTCGCACCGCGCGACTGGGATGATGTGGTGCGGGTGCATCACCTGGAGGCGGCCATCAACGGCTTGCGCGCGGAGCTTCGGGAAGAGATGACCGGGCTGACGGCAGAACTCAGGATCGAATTCAAGCAGGATCTCAGCAACCTCCGGGCCGAACTGAAAGAGGACATCAGTGATGTGCGCGTGGAGATTGCGCAACTCCGCACAGAATTCACTGCGTTGCTCACCTCGGAGCTCCGCAACCAGACCAAGTGGATCGTCGGGGTGCTGACCACACTGTGTGTCGCGTTGATCGTGTCTGTTCTCTAGCGTCCGGGCCGGTCCGCAAGCCAGGTCGACGGGCGTTCAGCCAGCCCACCAGTAGTCCGGACCCAGGCTGGTCAGGTCCACATCACCGTCCATCCACGCTGACAAGGTGCCCTCACGGGATATCGCGACAGTGCGTTCACCGGAGCGACGGACGTACGGCCAGGTCGGGTCACCAGGTTCTGACGCCGCCGATTCGAGGCTGAGCGGGTCGAATGACTCCGTCACGAACTTCTGTCCCGACCGCTCGTTGACGAGCAACTTCCCGTCGACGAGCCCGATGAGCAACGCACTCACGTCCGTCGAACCCACAGCCAGCTTGCGGCCCGGCCGCATCGTCCCCTCCGACACGACGGCCTCGTGCAGCAGGATCTCGCCCTCAGTGTTCACGAGCAGCACGAGCCGGTCGTTGTCCAGCCACATCATGTCCAGGACGACCCCCGACCCGGCACCCGGCAGCCCGATCGTTGCCCCCTCCGCGACGGGGTCCGCGGTGGACCTCACGGACAGTTCGTCGTAGCCGGCGAGCGCGACCCGCATGCCGTCCGGGCTCACGACGGGCAGGCGCCCGTACAGGTCCACAGGCTCGGCGTCCGGCGTGGCGAACCACTTGGTGAGGCCGCTCACCGGTTCGCAGCACAGGGCGACGAAGACCCCGCACGACTCCGTCGGCACCACGGCAACGGACTCCACGAACGACCCATCGCCCTCTGTCGGGGGGTTCTCCGGGTCGTCACCGACAGGGGCAATGACGAAATGATCGAGGGCGCCGCTCCTGCGGAACACAGTCACCGAACCGTCCTTCTTCACACCCGCCAGCCCGCCGAAGGGGTAACCGGGCGTGGGGGCACACGGGCCGAGCTCCCGGGACACGACTGTGTCCTGCTGGTCCGCACCCGGGGTTGACGGCCCGGCGCCGCACGCCGTGAGAAGGACGAGCAGGGCCGCCCCCGCGGGACGGCGCATCAGTCCTCTGATGGCGCCTCGGCGGCGCGCTTCTGCAGCTCGCTCACCACGCTCGCGTCCGCCAGCGTGGTGGTGTCGCCGAGGTTGCGTCCCTCCGCCACGTCGCGCAGCAGGCGGCGCATGATCTTGCCGCTCCGCGTCTTCGGCAGCTCGGGCGTGAAGTAGATGGTCTTGGGCTTGGCGATGGCGCCGATCTCGGTGGCCACGTGGTTGCGCAGCACCTGCTCGTCCACCTCCATGCCGCCGACGAGAGTGACGTAGGCGATGATCGCCTGGCCGGTGGTCGCGTCGTTCGCACCGACCACGGCCGCCTCGGCCACGGACGGGTGCGACACCAGTGCCGACTCGACCTCCGTGGTGGAGATGCGGTGGCCCGACACGTTCATCACGTCGTCCACGCGGCCGAGCAGCCACAGGTACCCGTCGTCGTCCAGCTTCGCCCCGTCACCGGCGAAGTACCGGCCTTCGAAGCGGCTCCAGTAGGCGTCCCTGTAGCGGTCCGGGTCCTTCCAGATCCCGCGCAGCATGCCCGGCCACGGTGTGGTGAGCGTGAGGTACCCGCCGCCCTTCGTGACCTGCCGGCCGGCGTCATCCACAAGTTCCGCGTTCACTCCCGGCAGAGGGAACGTGGCGGAGCCGGGCTTGGTCGTGGTGGCACCGGGCAACGGCGAGATCATGATGCCGCCGGTCTCCGTCTGCCACCAGGTGTCCACGATCGGGCAGTTGTTGCGGCCGATGTTCTCGGAGTACCACATCCACGCCTCCGGGTTGATCGGCTCGCCCACGCTGCCGAGCAGGCGCAGGGACGACAGGTCGTGCTTCGCAGGCTCCTCGACTCCCCACTTCATGAACGTCCGGATCGCGGTGGGCGCCGTGTAGAAGATCGTCACGCCGTACTTCTCGATAATCGACCA
>CAYXRQ010000229.1:0-2921 GCA_964466765.1 uncultured Bifidobacterium sp.
CCGTGGTGGCTCGGCGGCCCGCTCGGCGCGCTCGTCGGCGGACAGGTCGTGATGAAGGCCATCTGGCGCAGGAACCTGCGCGTCCTGAAGAAGCTCGTGGAGTCCCGCGGCTAGATCAGCCCGGCAACACCGCGCACGAGCGCCGTGGACCCGACGCCGAGAACCAGGACGGCCGTCAGCGGCAGGCGCCGCGCTGTCGCTGCCGCCGCGACCGACACCCCGACCAGCCGTGCGTCGAGCACGATGTCCTGCCCCGCGGTCAGCGTGTCCTTCATGATGAGCGCCGCGAGCAGCGCCGCCGGGATCAACGCGAGGCACCGGTTGACCACCGCGGGCAACTGCCGCCCTCCGAGCACGACCAGCCCCAGCACCTTGAACAGGTATGCCCCCGCCGAGAGCCACAGGACCAGCCACCAGCTCACGGTGCCTCCCCGCTCCGGCGGCCCGGCATGCCCGCGTCATCGCGCGGGAGCAGGCCCACGAACACACCGACTGACGACAGGAGGATCGGGAGACCGATGGGCAGGAACGGCGTCAGCACGATGGTGACGGCCGCGCCGGTGAGTGCCGCCCTCCGCCCGCTCCGGGTGGCGAGGTGCGGCGCCACCATCGCCACGAACACCACGGGGAATGCCGCATCGAGCCCGAAAGTCTCGGGGTCGATGGACGATCCCGCGAGCGCCCCGACCAGGGTGCCGAGGTTCCAGCACCCGAACAGCATCACCGCGCACGACCAGAAAGCCCAGTCCTTCGAGCGCTGGTCGGGTGCCGCCGAGGTCATGGCAGTCGTCTCGTCGATGACGAACTGCGCCGCCAGCATCCGCCTCGCGAGTGAGCCCTTGACCGAGGGCGACAGGGCCAGCCCGTAGACGCCGTTGCGTGCCGCCAGGAGCAGGCCGCCGCTCACGGCACTGGCGACGGACCCTCCGGCGGAGATGACGCTCACCGCCGAGAACTGGGATGCGCCGGTGAACACGAGGAGGGAGAGGAGGCACGTCTGGAGCACCGACGCACCGGCGCTCACCGACAGCACGCCGAACGACACGGCATAAATGCCGCTCGCCACCCCGATGACGACGGACGCACGGACGACGTCGCGCAAGTCGTTCGGCACCCGCGGGAGAGGCATGGCTCAGCGGCCCGTGAAGGTGGCCTTGCCGGGCCCGTTCTCCAGGAAGCTCCTCACGCCGATGCGGGCGTCGTCCGTGCGGAACACCTCCTCGAAGAGCGCCAGCTCGAGCGAGAGACCAGAGGCAAGGTCAGTCTCGATGCCCTCGTCCACGGCGCGCTTGACGAGGCGCGAGGCCTGCGTGGCCCCCGCCGCGACGGAAGATGCCAGGGCGAGCGCACGGTCCATGAGTGCCTCGGGTGCGACGACCTCGTCCGCGAGCCCGGTGCGCAGGGCCTCGTCGGCACGCACCTGGCGGCCGGTGATCATCATCTCCTTGGCCCGGCTCGGGCCGACGAGCCGCGGCAGGCGCTGCGTGCCCCCGCCGCCCGGGATGATGCCGAGGAGGATCTCGGGCTGGCCGAACACGGCCCTCTCGGACGCGATGCGGTAGTCGCAGGCCATCGCGAGCTCGCAACCGCCGCCGAGCGCGAAACCGCTCACGGCCGCGATCGTGAAGCACGGCAGCGCGGCGACCTTGTTCAGCGTCGTGTGGAAGGCCGCACCGATCGTGCGCGCCTCGTCCGGCCCGCCGAACTCGGAGATGTCGGCACCCGCGGCGAAGATGCGCTCGCCGCCGGTGACGACGACTGCCCCCGGCGGGAGCGACGTCAGGTCGTCCGCCACCTGCGCGAGCCGCGCGAGGAGCGCGGTGGACAGCGCGTTCACCTTCGGCGAGTTCAGGGTGACCACGGCGACGCCATCGGCGCGCCTGTCGAGGAGGATGATGTCGTCGGGCATGTCAGGCTCCTACTCCGCGCAGCATCTCGTCTGCCGCGCTCCACGGGTCAGTCCGTCGCGCGAGGACGTCGCCCTGGATCCGTTCCCAGCGCTCCCCCGTGCAGATCTCGCGTGCCTTCATCTCGAGGCGCCTGGCCACGATCTCGCGCAGTTCCTCGCGCAGGCGGAAGTCCCGCCGCTCGGCGAGCTGGCCGTTCGTCGAGATCTCGGCTCGGTGCCGCACCACTGCGTCCCACAGTTCCGGCACGCCCTGGCCGGTGTTCCCGACCGTCGCGATGATCGGGGGGTGCCATGCGTCGTGGGCGAGGTCGCTCAGCTCGAGCATCTGCTCGATGTCGCGCCGAGTCTCCTCCACGCCCTTGCGGTCGGCCTTGTTGATGACGAAGATGTCGGCGATCTCCATGAGACCTGCCTTGTTGGCCTGGACGCTGTCGCCCCAGCCCGGGTTCAGCACGACCACCGTGGTGTCCGCCTTCCCCGCGATCTCCACCTCCACCTGGCCGACTCCGACGGTCTCCACCAGGATCCACTCGCGGCCGACGGCGTCGAGCAGCCGGATCGCCTCTGGAGTGGAGAGCGAGAGCCCGCCCAGGTGGCCGCGCGTGGCCATGCTGCGGATGAACACGCCGGGGTCGGTGGCGTGGTCCTGCATGCGCACCCGGTCGCCGAGGATCGCCCCGCCGGTGAACGGGGACGACGGATCGATCGCGAGCACCGCGACCCTCTCCCCCCGCGCGCGCAGTGCGGCGATGATCGACGCGGTCAGCGTGCTCTTGCCCGCACCGGGTGCGCCGGTGATGCCGACGACGTACGCACCGCCGACGTGCGGCGCGGCGAGCCGTGAAATGGCGCGCGCTTCGGCACCACCACGCTCGATGAACGACAACAGTCGCGCGAGCGCGGCGCGGTCACCCTGTCGGGCGCGGTCGAACAGCACCGCGGGATCGGACGTTCGCTCGGACATCGTGCCGACTTTAGACGGCGTCTTCAGACGGCGACGACTTCGGTGATG
>CAYXRQ010000230.1:0-2882 GCA_964466765.1 uncultured Bifidobacterium sp.
TGCCCTTCTGGGCGCTGTCGTTCGTGCTCCTCGCCGCCGTCATCGGCGCCATCGTGCTGGCCAGGAAGGACTGACCGTGCTGCTGAACCAGTTCCTCATCCTCGGCGCCATGCTGTTCTCCATCGGCGTGTACGGCGTCATCGCCCGGCGCAACGCGGTGCTCGTGCTCATGTCGATCGAGCTCATCCTCAACTCGGTGAACATCAACCTCCTGGCGTTCTCGCTGCGCAGCGGCACCGCCGACGGCCACACGTTCGCCCTCTACGTGATCGCGGTCGCCGCGGCCGAGGTCGGCGTGGGTCTCGCGATGGTCCTGCTCATGTACCGCAACCGTCGCTCCATCGCGCTCGACGAACTCGCAGAGATGAAGGGCTGACCGCATGTTCGCCGCGTCCACCGAAGCCACGTCCGCCGTGCTCACCTCCGGGTTCTTCCTGGAGAACGCATGGGTGATCCCCGTCATCCCGGCGGTCGCCTTCGCGCTCATCATCTTCTTCGGCAAGAAGATGCCGATGAAGGGCAGCGAGATCGGCATCCTGTCCATGGTCGCCTCCCTCGTGTTCTCGGGCGGTGCGATCATGCAGTGGATCGACCGCGTGAACGGCGCCGGCGAGTACCAGTACGTGGCACCAGTCGTGAAGACCTGGACGTGGTGGCAGAGCGGCGGGATCGAGTTCGGGCTCGGCCAGCACGTCGACGGCCTCACCCTCGCCGTGCTCGGTGTGGTCGCCTTCATCTCCACCTTGGTGCAGATCTACTCGGTCGAGTACCTGCACGGCGACCGTCGCTACACGCACTTCTTCGCCTCGCTCACTCTGTTCTCCGCGGGCATGATGAACATGGTCGTCGCCGAGAACATGATCCAGCTGATCCTCGGCTGGGAGATCATGGGCCTCTGCTCCTTCATGCTCATCGGCCACTGGTGGGAGGAGGGTGCGAACAGCCGTGCCGCGCTGAAGGCGTTCTTCACCACCCGCACAGGTGATGTGGGCCTGCTGGCCGGCACCTCGATCCTCTTCTTCGCGGCCAACGACTGGACCCAGAAGACACTCGGGGTCAGCGGATTCTCCATCCGCGGTCTCTCGGCATGGGCGCTCTCGGGCGACCCCAGCCACGCCGCGATCCTGTGGGGCGCCGCGGCACTCTTCGTCGCTGCCATCGGCAAGTCGGGCCAGTTCCCGCTGCACACCTGGCTGCCCGACGCCATGGCCGGCCCCACGCCGGTGTCGTCGCTGCTGCACTCATCGACCATGGTCGTGGCCGGCGTGTTCCTCGTTGCCCGTCTGTACCCGGTCTTCTTCGAGGGCCTCGGCATCCTCGGGGGCAGTTCCAACTTCATCGTCATCATCGGCGGCATCACCATCGTGATCGCGGCGGCGCTCGCGTTCGTGCAGACGGACATCAAGAAGGTGCTCGCGTACTCCACGGTCAGCCAGCTGGGCTACATGATGATGGGCCTCGGCGCCGGCGCGTGGCTCCCGGCGGTGTTCCACATCTTCACCCACGCGTTCTTCAAGGCGTGCCTGTTCCTGGGTGCAGGCTCGATCAGCCACTCGGCGTCGCACCACTCCTTCGAGATGAAGAAGGACATGGGCGGCCTGCGCAGGTTCATGCCGGTCACCTTCGGCACCTGGATCATCAGCACGCTCGCACTGTGCGGCGTGTTCCCGTTCTCGGGCTTCTTCTCGAAGGACGAGATCATCGACAATGTCGGCCACAACGGCTACACGCTGTTCATGTGGGTCGGCCTGGCGGGGGCCTTCCTCACCGCCGCGTACATGACGCGCGCCACCTACCTAACCTTCTTCGGTGAGCCCCGCGGCGCCGCGGCAGGCGAGCACCACGACGAGCACGGCGACAGCCACGGTGCACACGGTGACGGGCACGGCGACGACCATGCCCACGACGCACACGACCATGACGCGCACGCTGCACACGGTGATGACCACGGCCATGACGCGCACGCTGCACACGGCGCGGACCACGGTCCCCACGAGTCGCCGGCCCTCATCACCGTGCCGCTCGTCATCCTCGCGACGCTCGCGATCGGGTCCGGCCTTCTGAATGCGGTGCCGTTCGGGCACAGTTTCGAGAAGTTCACGAAGTGGGTCGAGCCGCGCGTGGAGGTCATCAGCCCCACCGGTCTCGCGACCGTCGCCGGCGGCCCGGGCTCCTCCCGCGTGTCGGCAGGTGACGGGTCGACCGACACCACGGTCGAGGGCGAGGACTCGCACGGTGCCACCGCCGCACCTGCCGAGGGCGAGGGTCACTCGGCCGAGGAAGGTCATCATGACTCCCCGTGCGGCACCGAGACCCCGAAGGACGGGATCTGCGTCGCGCCGCAGCTCAGTCACGCCGAGTTCAAGTGGTCGAAGGCCGCGCTGTCCATGTTCATCGTGCTGCTCGGCATGGTCACCAGCTGGGTCCTGTGCGTGCAGCTCTACGGGCGCAAGAACAAGGCGCTCGTGGGACTCACGGAGCGGAACGCGCTCCTCGGCAAGGGCTACCGCTTCCTCGTCAACAAGTACTACCTGGATGCCCTGTACGAGAACGTGATCGTCCGCGGCATCGCCCACCCCGTCTCGGCGGCTGCGTACTGGGTCAACCAGAACATCCTCGACGGCGCCGTCAACGGCGCCGGCAACGCCACGCGAAAGGCGTCCGGGTGGGTGTACCGCAACCTGGACCAGCGCGTGGTGGACGGCACCGTCAACGCATCCGGTGAGGCCGCCCGCGGCCTCGGCGGGTTCCTGCGCCCCGTCCAGTCCGGAAAAGTCAATCAGTACGGAGCACTGCTGTTCGGCACTGCCGCCATCGGTGCGCTCGTACTCGTCATCATCAATACCTGAGGGAGCAAATCGGCATGGAAGTCCTGAGCGACC
>CAYXRQ010000231.1:0-2881 GCA_964466765.1 uncultured Bifidobacterium sp.
CGTTCGCGGCGAAGACCCTGCAGGAGCTCGGCTACACGAACGTGCTGTCCATGGCGGGCGGCTTCGGCCGTTGGAAGGACGAGGGCCGCGCCTGGCGGATGCCCGTCACCCTCACGCCCGACCAGCGCAACCGCTACCAGCGTCACCTGCTGCTGCCCGAGGTCGGTGTGGAGGGCCAGGCGAGGCTCCTGGAGAGCAAGGTGCTCATGCTCGGTGCGGGCGGTCTCGGTTCCCCCGCCGCGCTGTACCTCGCCGCTGCCGGCGTCGGCACGATCGGCATCGTCGACATGGACGAGGTGGACGAGTCCAACCTGCAGCGCCAGATCCTCCACAACCTCGACCGTGTCGGTCTGCGCAAGGTCGAGTCCGCGCGCCAGACCATCGCCAAGCTGAACCCCGACGTGAAGGTGAACGCATACGACACGCGCCTCGACGCGTCGAACATCATGGACATCATCGCCGGGTACGACGTGATCGTGGACGGTGCGGACAACTTCCCCAGCCGCTACTTGCTGAACGACGCGAGCGTGAAGCTGGGCATCCCCGTGGTGCACGGCAGCATCTTCCGCTTCGAGGGGATGGTCTCGGTGTTCCACCCGCTGCGCGGGCCCACCTACCGCGACATGGTCCCGGAGCCGCCGCCGGCGGAGCTCGCGCCGTCATGCGCCGAGGCCGGCGTTCTCGGTGTGCTGCCCGGAATCGTCGGCTCCATCCAGGCGCTCGAGACGCTGAAGATCCTGCTCGATCTCGGCGACCCGCTCATCGGGCGGATCCTCTCCGTTGACACGACCGAGATGTCGTTCCGCGTGTTCAAGCTGCGCCCCGACCCCACGAACGTGGTGACCCACGAGAACCGTGACCGCATCCAGGTGCGCGACCTCGACGGTCTCTGCGCGCCCTGGCTGTCCCACTAGCCAACGGCCGAACCACTAGCGTTCCGGGGGTGACAACCCCCATCGTGATCGTCGGAGCGGGCTTCTCCGGCGCTGTCGTGGCGCGCCAGCTCGCCGAGGCGGGCATCGCCTCCACCGTCATCGACCAGCGCGGCCACGTGGCCGGCAACGCGCACACCGAGCGCAACGACAACGGGGTCATGGTGCACGTCTACGGCCCGCACATCTTCCACACCGCGCACGAGGACGTGTGGGAGTACGTCAACCGCTTCGGCGAGATGGTGCCCTACAACCACCGCGTGAAGGCCACGTACTCGGGCCGCGTGTACTCGCTGCCGGTGAACCTGCTCACCATCAACCAGTTCTTCGGCCGCACGCTCTCGCCCGCGGAGGCAGAGGCGTTCATCCGCGAGCAGGCCGACGACACGATCGGCACCCCGGTGACGTTCGAGGACCAGGCGCTCAAGTTCGTGGGCAGGGACCTCTACGAGGCCTTCTTCAAGGGCTACACCCAGAAGCAGTGGGGACTCTCGCCCACGGAGCTGCCGGCATCGATCCTCGCCCGCCTGCCGGTCCGCTTCAACTACGAGGACAGCTACTTCAACCATCCCCACCAGGCGATCCCGCGGGACGGCTACACGCCGATCGTGGAGCGCATGCTCGACCACCCGCTCATCGGTGTGGTCCTCGGGCGCGCGGTGACGGCCGACGACATCGCCGGGGCCGAGCACGTCTTCTGGACCGGCCCCATCGACGAGTACTTCCGCCATGCCCACGGCCGGCTGGGGTACCGCACCCTGGACTTCGCGGCCGAGGAGCTCTCGGGGGACTTCCAGGGCTGTCCCGTGATGAACTACTGCGACCCGGACGTGCCCTTCACCCGCATCACCGAGCACAAGCACTTCGCCCCGTGGGAGTCGCACGACGCAACGGTGATCTACCGCGAGTTCTCGCGCCTGGCGGGGGAGGACGACATCCCCTACTACCCGATCCGGCTGGTCAAGGAGAAAGAGCAGCTCCTGCGGTACGTGGAGGCGGCCCGCGAGGCCCGGGGGGTCACTTTCCTCGGCCGTCTCGGGACCTACCGCTACCTGGACATGGACGTGACGATCAAGGAGGCCCTGGACGCCTCCCGCACCTTCCTGGAGTGCCGGGCGTCGGGCGAGGCAATGCCGTCATTCACGGTCAATCCCCTGTGAAACTAGGGGGATGACCTCCCACCTGCTGGCCCGCTTCCGCGTGTCGCCGGCGGGGTTCCCGGAACCGACCCTCTACGTCCGCCACAGGGACGGGATGATCGACGACGAGGGCCTGCACCTCATGAAGGGCGGCCGCGCCACGTTCGACACGACCTTCGGTGTGTTCTCCGCCGGCCGCTGGGCGAGGCTCACCGACATCGCCGACGTGATCGTGAGGATCCACGCCACGGGTCGTGTCCGCGTGGAGCTGGTGTCGTACGCGGACGGGGTCGACACAGTGGTGGGTGTCTCGGAGTCTGACAACACGGTGCGGTGCGAGGACTTCCGTTCCCTCTCGGCGGAGTCGCTCTACGTGTGCGTGACTGCCCTGGAGGACAGGGTCGTGGTGAGGGGCGGGGAGTGGCGCACCACGACCGCCCCGCAGCGCGACGTGCGGCTGGGGGTGGCCATCACCACCTTCAACCGACAGGAGTACGTGCTGAAGACGATCGAGCGCCTGGTCGACCTGGAGTCCTCCATCCCCGAGATGACGGGCCACCTGCGCGTGCTGGTGGTCGACAACGCCCGCAACCTCCAGCCCGAGGTTCCTGCCGGTGCTCCGTTCCGCCTGGTGGGGAACCCGAACCTGGGCGGCGCCGGAGGTTTCGCGCGCGGACTCATCGAGTTCCGCGAGGAGGGCTGGAGCACGCACGTCGTCTTCATGGACGACGACATCAGCCTGGAGCCGGAGGCAATCGTGCGCACGATCGCGCTGCTCCCCCATGCCACCTCGCCGGACCTGTGCGTGCA
>CAYXRQ010000232.1:0-2867 GCA_964466765.1 uncultured Bifidobacterium sp.
CTCTTTGTCGGTTCGGCCGCGGGCCGCACGCCACTGCGCGAGTGGGTCAGCCCGAACAAGTCTGTCGAGGGGCTCCTCGGCGGCGCCGTCGCGACCATCATCGCCTGCGCCCTCGTCGGCTCGCAGAACGGCACGTGGAACGACATGGGGGAGTGGCTCGCGCTCGCGGTGGTCGTGTCGATCATGGCCCCGCTCGGGGACCTCGTGGAGTCCATGTTCAAGCGCAACCTCGACGTGAAGGACTTCGGCACGCTGGTGGCCGGCCACGGCGGCGTGCTGGACCGGTTCGACGGGTTCCTCTTCGCGCTCCCGGCCGCGTACTACCTGCTGCAGGTCCTCCAGCCCTGGACCTCGTAGCCCCGGCCGGTCCCGTGACGTGCGTCCGGCGCCGTCGCAGGCGGCGTTGTTGCTGTCAGACTTGAGCCGATGACTCGGACCCGCGTCGCGATTGCCGGATCCAGCGGATCGATCGGCACCCAGACGGTCGATGTCGTCCGCGCCGAGCCGGACGCTTTCGTCGTGACCGCCATGTCGGTCGGGACCTCTGTGGAGACGCTCATCGAGCAGGCACGGGAACTGCGCCCGGAAGTGGTGGTCGTGAGCCGCCCGGAGGACAGGGACAGGGTCGCCTCGGCGCTCCCGGGCGTGACCGTGTCGTGCGAGATCACCGACATCGTCGACGTGGCCGATGTGGTGGTGAACGGCGTGGTCGGGTTCGCGGGGCTGCCCGTGACCATGGAGACCCTCCGGCAGGGCCGCATCCTCGCGCTCGCCAACAAGGAGAGCCTGATTGCCGCCGGGCCGGTGGTGCAGCCGCTCCGTGCCGTCCCCGGTGCCGAGATCATCCCCGTGGACAGCGAACACTGTGCTGTCCACCAGTGCCTGCGCTCCTCCGTGGACACGGGCCGCGAGCTGGCGCGCATCGTGCTCACCGCGAGCGGCGGGCCGTTCCGGGGGCGCACCGCCGCGGATCTCGCCTCCGTCACCCGTGACGAGGCGCTGGCGCACCCCACGTGGAAGATGGGGCCCAAGATCACCGTCGACTCATCGACCCTCATGAACAAAGGACTCGAGGTCATCGAAGCCCACGAACTCTTCGGCACCCCGTTCGGCAGCATCGACGTGGTGGTGCACCCGCAGTCCGTGGTGCACTCGATGGTCGAGTTCACCGACGGCTCCACGATCGCGCAGCTGTCCATGCCGGACATGCGACTCCCCATCGGGTACGCACTCGGCTGGCCGCGGCGCATCTCCGTGCCGCACGGCCGCATCGACTGGGGCAGCCTCTCACGGCTCGACTTCGAGCCGCCGGACAGGTCGGCGTTCCCGTGCCTCGACCTCGCGTACGCGGCCGGCCGCGCGGGCGGCACTGCTCCCGCCGTGCTCTCGGCCGCCAACGAGGTCGCTGTCGAGGCGTTCCTCCACGGCCGGATCGCATGGTCTGCCATTGCGTCCACGGTCGACTCGGCATTGCAGTCCCACGTGCCCGTCACCCCCCGTGACATCGACGACGTCCTCGCCGCCGACGCCGAGGGTCGCCGGCTCGCATCGGAGGTCCTCGCCCGATGAGCGACATGTACCGGAACTTCCGCAACGAGATCGCCGCAGGCGGCGCCGTCGACGACAGCGAGGGGTCCTCCACGCCGCAGGGCCGCATCACGGGATTCGTCATGCTCGGGTTGCTCGTGCTCCTGGCGTTCCGTTCGCCGTGGACGTTCGTGTTCGTCCTTGGCCTGCTCGTGTCCGTGTTCCTCCACGAGGTCGGCCACTTCTGGACGGCCCGCCGCACCGGCATGAAGGCGACGCAGTTCTTCATGGGCTTCGGCCCGCGCGTGTTCAGTTTCCGCCGCGGCGAGACAGAGTACGGCGTGAGGGCGCTCCCGCTGGGGGCGTTCGTCCGCATCATCGGCATGAACAATCTCGACGAGGTCGACCCCGCCGACGAGCCGCAGGCCTACCGCAACAAGTCGTACCCGCGCCGCCTGCTGGTCATCACCGCCGGGTCGCTCATGCACATGGTCATCGCGTTCGTGCTGTTCTTCGGCGTGTACGTCACCGCGGGCGGCGAGCACTCCACGGGCCGCGCGGTGGTGCGCGGGATGCTGGAGCAGAGCCCCGCGTGGCAGGCCGGCATCAGGTCCGGCGACGAGATCGTCTCCATCGGGGGCACGGAGGTCGGCTCCTACGTCTCCGTCGTCGCCGCGATCGGCGCCCACGGGCCAGGCGACACGGTCAAGGTTGTCTATGTCACCGCCGGCACCGAGCGCAGCGCGGATGTCGTGCTGGCCGAGAACCCGTCCCGCCCCGGCCGTGCGTTCCTCGGCGTCGTCGCCGACGACACGGAGGAGAAGAGGTTCGGTCCCGTCGAGGCGGTCGGCCGCACCGCGGGGGACATCGGCGGCACCATGAGGGACTCTGTGCGCGGCGTCGTCACCGTGCTGAACCCCGTCAACAGCTGGCGCCAGCTCACCGACGAGAACGCGCCGGTCGAGTCGCGGCCCACCACGGTCGTCGGCATGAGCCAGGTCGGCGGGAACGTCGGGGAGTCCCGCGGTCTCGCCGGCGTGCTGCAGCTCCTCGCCTACGTGAACGTGTTCGTCGGCATGTTCAACATGTTCCCGCTCCTGCCGTTCGACGGCGGGCATGCGGCCATGGCCACGTACGAGAGGCTCCGGTCCAGGCCGGGACGGCCGTACAGGGCCGACGCAGGCAAGATGATCCCGGTGGCCACGGCCGTCGTCGGGCTCATGCTCATCCTCTTTGTGACCGGTTTGTACCTGGACATCGTCCGGCCCATCGGCTGAACCCGTCCCGCACCTGACACACTTGGTCCCGATGTACGAACGCCGACAGACCAGGCAGATCAC
>CAYXRQ010000233.1:0-2856 GCA_964466765.1 uncultured Bifidobacterium sp.
GAGGGCGATCACGACCACCTGGATGGTGCGTCTCAGTCCCGGCCCTCGACTACTCATCCCGTCCACTCTTGCCGCCCGGCGGCGCAACTTGGGGGAATGCCCGGATGAGCGACACGAGCGTGTCCTTCACGTTCGCGGGCAGCGGCGCGGGCGACTTGCCCAGCCGCACGACGACGAGGTCGCGGTCCGGCACCACGAACGTGAACTGGCCCTCGTACCCGAACGCCGCCATGGAGCCGGGCAGCGCCGGCTCCAGCCACCAGTGCGCGCCGTACCCCGTGCCGTTCTCGGGGTCCGTGCCGAAGTACGCCCGGCCGTGGTCGACCCATCCCTCCGGGAGCACCCTCGTCCCGTCCCACATGCCGTCGTTCAGGTACAGCCAGCCGAAGCGGGCGAAGTCGCGCGCAGTGGCGTACACGAAAGAAGAGCCGACGAAGGTGCCGGCCCTGTCGAACTTCGGGACCGCCGTGCTCATGCCGATGACATCGAACAGCCTCTTCCTCATGAACGCCTCCATCGCCGCACGCGAGGGAGGGACGTCACCGAGCGCGCGCCCGAGCACCCGCGCCACCAGGTTGGTGGTGCCCGACGAGTACTCGAACACCGTGCCCGGCTCGCTCTCCAGGTGCTTCGACGCGGCGTACGCCGCGTGGTCCCCGGCGTGGGGTGCTTCATCCCCGCCGAACAGCATCTCGATGACGTCCGAGACGCTGCCGTCCACGTAGTCCTCGTTCCACGCAAGACCGCTGCCCATGTTGAGGAGGTTCTGGAGACTGATGCCCCGTCGTGCGTCCCCTTCCCACTCGGGGAACAGCCCCGTCATCGCGGTGTCGAGAAGGCCGTCCCCCGCGGCGATCCCCACGAGTGCATGGGTGATCGACTTGGCCATGGACCAGCTGATGAGCGTGTCTGCCGGCCCTGTCCCCTCGCCGTAACGCTCGAGGACCACCCTGCCCCCGTGCACCGCCACCAGGGCGTGGGTGGCGCCGTGGGTGACCGGTGACCCGAAGAGGAGATCCATGCAGGACCCGATCGCCCCTGTGTCGCTGCCGGCCGGGAGACCTGCCGTCTCCCAGTCACCCGACGGGTACCTCGTGCTCGCCACACCGGAACACTAGGCGTGACGGATGACTAGCGGGGCGGGGGGCATCAGTAGTGCCCCCGGGGCCCAGCGTCACTAGCGTTTCCAGCCATGAGCGCCACCCCCGATCTCCAGACAGCAGCGTCGGTCATCTCGATCGCACGCACCATGGTCGACACTGCGACCGCGAAGCTCGCGGCCGCCGGGGGCCCCGACAAGAACCAGACCCTCGCCTACGACCTCGCCCACGTGGCGGCGGCCGTCGAGACCGCCCGCTCGTTGGTCGACTACGGCGCGAAGGGCGACCTCGAGGCCAAGATCACCTGCGCATTCACCGCCGACATGGTCCACGACTTCATCACGCGCCTCATCGGCCGCGAGCAGCTGTGGGGCGTCGACCCCTCGGCGATGGCCCCCGCCCACGACTTCGTGCAGAAGTACCGCGACCCAGCATTCCTCGTGTCGATCTTCGACCAGCAGGGCCCGCGCCACCTCGCGCAGGACTTCGAGATGGTGCAGGACACCTTCCGTTCCTACGCCACCAAGGAGATCGCCCCGCGCGCCGAGCACGTCCACCGACACAACGCCGACGTCCCCGAGGAGATCATCGCCGGTCTCGCGGAGATCGGTGCGTTCGGCCTCAGCGTGCCGGCCGAGTACGGCGGCTACAGCGAGGGCGGCGAGGGCGAGTACATGGCGTCCGTCATCGCGACCGAGGAACTGTCCCGCGGCTCGCTCGGCATCGGCGGTTCTCTCATCACGCGCCCCGAGATCCTCACGCGCGCCCTCGTCAAGGGCGGCACGGAGGAGCAGAAGCACGAGTGGCTGCCCAAGCTCGCGACCGCCGAGGTCCTCTCCGCCGTCGCCGTGACAGAACCGGACTACGGCAGCGACGTCGCCGGCCTGAAGACCACTGCTGTCGAGGCCCCGGGGCCGAACGGCGAGGCCGGCTGGCTCATCAACGGCGTCAAGACGTGGTGCACTTTCGGAGCCCGCGCGAACGTTCTGATGCTGCTCGCCCGCACCGACCCCGACCGCTCGAAGACTCACCGCGGTCTCAGCCTGTTCATCGTGCCTAAGCCCGTGGGCGACGCGCACGGCTTCATGTTCACCCAGGACGGTGGCGGGAAGATGGAAGGCCGCCCGATCGACACGATCGGCTACCGCGGCATGCACAGCTACGAGATCGCCATCGAGAACTGGTGGGTGCCGGAGACGAACCTCATCGGCGGCCGCGACGGTCTGGGCCGCGGTTTCTACCTGCAGATGGAGGGCTTCGAGAACGGCCGACTGCAGACTGCAGCGCGCGCCGTCGGATTGATGCAGGCCGCGTACGAGGCGGCCCTCGACTACGCCCAGAACCGCAATGTGTTCGGCCAGAACATCGTGGAGTACGAGCTCACCAAGGTGAAGCTCGCGCGCATGGCCGTCATCATCCAGTCATCGCGCCAGTTCGCGTACGCCGTCGCGCGCCTCATGGGCAAGGGCGAGGGCGCCATGGAGGCGAGCATGGTGAAGGCGTACGTCTGCAAGGCGGCCGAGTGGGTCACCCGCGAGGCGCTGCAGATCCACGGCGGCTACGGCTACGCCGAGGAGTACTCGGTGAGCCGCCTCTACGTGGATGCCCGCGTGCTCTCGATCTTCGAGGGTGCCGACGAGACGCTCTGCCTGAAGGTCATTGCCCGTCGCATGTGCGACGGCGTCGCCAAGTAGCCCCTCGCCGCCGGGGCTCCGGCCTCAGCCCGCGAACCAACCGACCACGTCGGCGAGCGACC
>CAYXRQ010000234.1:0-2852 GCA_964466765.1 uncultured Bifidobacterium sp.
GGTCGCCGCGAACGGTGAGGTCTTCGAGAAAGAGGCAACCGCCGACATCTCCCAGGGCGGCTGGGCCGTCAGCGTCAACCTCCGAGGCGGCGCAGACGGCGAGGACGTCTGGAACACCCTCGCCAAGAAATGCTTCGACGGCGGCGAGGAATGCCCCACCAAGCAGGTGGCGATCATCCTCGACGGCAAGGTGATCTCGGCCCCGGTCGTGCAGACCCCGGACTTCAACGGCTCCGTCCAGATCACGGGCGACTTCACCGAGAAGGAGGCCCGCGACCTGGCGAAGATCCTGCAGTTCGGCGCGGTCCCCGTCAGGTTCGACACGCCCACCGTGCAGACGGTCTCCGCGACGCTCGGCAAGGACTCGCTGAACGCGGCGATCATCTCCGGTCTCCTCGGCGTGCTCCTCGTCCTCGCGTTCCTGGTCTTCTACTACCGCCTGATCGCCCTCGTTGTCGTCGCCGGGCTCGGCGTGTCGGGCATGCTCCTGTGGAGCGTCATCTCGTGGCTCTCCAAGACCAACGGGCTCGCGCTCACCCTGTCCGGCGCGGCGGGCATCATCGTCTCCATCGGCGTCACGGTGGACTCGTACGTGGTGTTCTTCGAGCGCCTGAAGGACGACGTGCAGAGCGGCCGCACCCTGCGCAATTCCGCCGTGCGCGGGTTCGAGAGCGCCTGGCGCACCATCCTCGCCGCCGACACCGTCTCCCTCCTCGGTGCCGTCATCCTCTGGTGGCTGACCGTCGGCTCGGTCCGCGGCTTCGCGTTCTTCCTCGCGCTCTCCACCATCTCCGACATGGTCGTGTCCTACTTCTTCACGCGGCCGACGGTCCTGCTCCTGTCCCGCACGAAGCTCATGAACAAGGGCCGCGTCCTCGGCGTGCGTCCTGCCGTCGCAGCAGCGGAGGTGAACTGATGGCCGGACGCTGGCAACGCCTGTACCGCGGCGAGACCACGATCGACTTCTACGGTCGGCGCCGGTACGGGTTCATCTTCTCGGGGGTGCTCCTGCTCGTGACCGTCGTGTCGCTCTTCGTGCAGGGACTCAACCTGGGCATCGACTTCAAGGGAGGGGTCGCGTGGGAGGCCCCCGTCAGCGGGCAGCTCACCATCGAGACCGCGAAGGAAGTTCTGAAGGACGCGGGCATCGAGGAAGCCTCGGCCAAGTTCCAGGTGCTCAGCTCCGGCACCGACCAGCGCCTCCGCATCCAGGCCGGCGAGCAGACCGAGGCCGTGCAGAAGGACGTCCAGGACAAGCTGGCCGCGAAGGCCGGGTCGGGTCAGGACAGCGTGAGCGTGGCCACTGTGAGCTCCACGTGGGGCCGCAGCATCACCAACAAGGCCATCCGGGCCCTGCTCGTCTTCATGCTCTTCGTGTCGATCTTCATCTCGTGGCGGTTCGAGTGGGGCATGGCACTCTCCGCGATCGCGGCCATGGTGCACGACGTGGGCATCAGCGTCGGCGTCTACTCGTTGCTCGGTCTCGAGGTCACCCCGGCGACCGTGGTCGCGTTCCTCACCATCCTCGGGTTCTCCCTGTACGACACGATCGTGGTGTTCGACAAGGTCCACGAGAACTCGGCACGTTTCTCCGGCAGCCGCGTCTCGTCGGGCGACGTCATCAACGTCTCGATGAACCAGGTGCTGATGCGCTCGCTCAACACCAGCATCGCCGCGGTCCTCCCCGTGTTCAGCCTGCTCGTCCTCGGTTCGGGTGTCTTCGGTGCGGTCGCGCTCCGCGAGTTCGCCCTCGCCCTCCTCGTCGGCCTCGCCACGGGTGCCTACTCGTCGATCTTCATCGCGTCCCCGCTGCTCGGCCTGCTGAAGAACCGCGACCCCAGGTACGCGCCGTACCGGTCGAGCCTGTCGACAGGCGCCGAGATGGCCCATCTCATGGCCACCGGTGCCCCGGCCAGCAGGAGGGGAGCTGTCGTCACGGCGGTTGCCGACCCCGGGGCGTCGCCGGAGGCCGCCGCCGCCGTCGCCGAGTCGGTGCTGAGCCACCCGCCGCGCCCGCGGAAGAAGGCCCGTCGCTAACCTTCACCCATGGGCACTGCCGACCGCGTCCTCCCGTGGCGACGGCACCACAGCGCGCCCATCGAGGAACTGGCACCGCTCCTCAGTTCGTACCGCAGGCGCCACCCGCGCCAGCCGGTCGCCCTCGTCAACAGGGCCTACGAGACCGCCCGGAGGGCCCACCAGAACCAGATGAGGTCGTCGGGCGAGGCGTACATCAACCATCCGATCGCAGTCGCCAGGATCGTGGCCGACATCGGCCTGGACGAGGTGTCCCTCGCGGCGGCACTGCTGCACGACGCGGTCGAGGACACAGAGATCACCCTCGAGGACGTGCAGCGCGACTTCGGCGACGAGGTGGCAGAGATCGTGGACGGCGTCACCAAGCTGGAGCGGCTCCAGTTCGACTCGCGCGAGGAGCAGCAGGCGGCCACGATGCGCAAGATGCTCGTGGCGATCGCGCGTGACATCCGCGTGCTCGTCATCAAGCTGGCCGACAGGCTGCACAACATGCGGACGCTCGCCGGCATGCCCATCGACAAGCAGCAGCGTGTCGCCCAGGAGACGCTCGACATCTACGCCCCGTTGGCGCACCGTCTCGGCATGCAGGACATGAAGCAGCAGCTCGAGGACCTCGCCTTCTCGGCCCTGTACCCGAAGCGCTTCGCCGAACTGGACCACCTGGTGTCCAGCCGCACCCCGGAGCGGGACATCTACCTCGCCAAGGCGATCGCCGAGGTGCAGGGCCGCCTCGCGGAGGTCAACATCATCGGCAACGTCACGGGGCGCGGCAAGCACCCCTTTCCTATTAGTTTCTGGATTTATTCTAGGAATAA
>CAYXRQ010000235.1:0-2842 GCA_964466765.1 uncultured Bifidobacterium sp.
TCAACGACTGCCCCCAGGAACTGTGGGAGAAGCTGGACCCGGCCGCGATAGCGGCGGACCTCGGGGCACTCTTCGTCAAGCTGAACGGCCCGCGCTACTGGGTGCTCGACGGTCTCGGCTCCAAGGTGGCCACGATCGAGCCGGTCATGCGCGAGTTCGGCGGCATCATGATGCGCCGAATCGCCACCATCCCGCTCGGCAAGCAGCCGGGCGGCGTGCCGTACATGGTCCGCAACGTGAACCGCGGGTCGGTGTTCTTCTGGGACGCGGGCAAGACGGTCCACGAATTGGTCGATCCCGAGGGCAGGGCGTTCGTCATGCAGGCGTACTGCGTGGGGGTGGATGCGTCGCTCACGCAGGAGAACCTGGCCGGGCTCGGCTCGCGTCTCGCCCTGCCCGATGGTTGGTCCTTCCGCACGCGGGTGCTGGAGGAAGAACTCGTGGCCGACACCACTGACCACCTGGCGACGGTCGTGCAGGACGAGCTCGAGAACACGTACACGCTGCCGTACTAGACCGGTCCGGGTCTCAGCGGGCAGCGTTCAGGGCATCCCTGGTGTCGCGTGCCACCCGGGCCGCACCACCGACGTGGTTGTCGGGGTCCGCGTACAGGATCGCGCGGGAGGAGTTCACGATGAGTCCGGCCCTCACTGAGTCGGCTCCGTTGTTGACCACCTCCGCGGGGTCGCCGCCCTGGGCGCCCACGCCGGGCACGAGCAGCGGCATGTCGCCCACGATGCCCCGCACCTCGGCCAGTTCCGTGGGGTACGTGGCGCCGACCACCAGGGCGACCTCGCCGCACCTGGACCATTCGTCGGCGGCCCGTCGCGCAACGTGCCTGTACAGCGGCTCGCCGTCGATGAGGCGCGACTGGAACTCCCCGCTGCCCGGGTTCGACGTGCGGCAGAGCACCACGATGCCGCGGCCCTCGTGCTCCTGGTACGGGGCCAGCGTGTCGCCGCCCATGTAGGGGTTGACGGTGACGGCGTGCGCGCCGTAGCGCACGAACGCCTCGCGGGCGTACATCCTGGCGGTGTCGCCGATGTCCCCGCGCTTGGCGTCGAGGATGATGGGCACGGTGGGGTGCTGATTGCGGATGTGCTCGCACACCGCCTCCAGTTGCTGCTCGGCACCGGCGGCGGCGAAGTAGGCGATCTGGGGCTTGAAGGCACAGGCGAACTCGGCCGTTGCGTCCACGATGTCCACGCAGAACTTGGCGATGGAGGCGGGCTGGTTGCGCACCGACGCGGGCAGGCGGTCGGGATCGGGGTCGAGACCCACGCACAGGAGGGTGTCGGCAGCGGCCCAGCGGTCCCGCAACAGCGCGAGGAAGCTCACGCGGGCGTCATTCCTCGATGGTGATGGCGGCGGTGGGGCACATGTCGGCCGCCTGGCGGGCGAGGTCGGCATTCGTGCCCTCGGGGCTCTCGATGAGGACGTAGAGGTACCCGTCCGTCCGCACCTCGAACACCTCGGGCGCGATCTGCGAGCACGCTCCCGTCGAGGCGCAGACATCGAAATCAACGACGACCTTCATGGTGGCTCCCTTCGTCCTCCCCGAAGTTACCCGACCGGGGCAAATCGGCGGGAACTTCCCCCGCCCGCCCGCCGTCAGAGACGGCACCTCAGTAGAGGTAGATACAACCAAAAGGAGTCAACATGAAGAGGACGCTCGGAACCATGGTCCTGGCCGCGGCGATGCTGGCAGGCTGCGGAGGCGGCACCGCAACCCCCGCCCCGGACGGCACGGAGTCGACAGTCCCCGGGGACCCAGGAAACAAGGGCACGGTGCCCGCGGACCCGGCCAGCTACGCCGCCCAGGAGTGGGCCACGTTCCAGCTCGTCGAGCTGCCGACCAGGTACTTCGAGATGGAGCGGTCCTACGCCTACGTCTCGTACTCGGCTGTCAGGGACGCCGTCTCCACCCGGACAATCGATGCGTTCCGCTCCGAGGCCACGCCCGTGATGAACGAGATCGACCGGTACCTCGCCTCGCTCCAGCCGGCCATTGACGTGCTCGGCAAGGCGGCGGACGCGGGAGCCAGGGACAACGACCTGTCCGACCTTGCCCCCGAACTGACGATGTTCCACCGTGCCCTGCTCGGCCGGGCTGAACTGCTGCGCGACAACTTCGCGGCGATCCTCTCGGGTGACCCGGAGCGGATGGGGACGACCCAGGAGGCCCTGTACCCGGATCCCGTCCCCCAGTCGTTCGTGTGTGCGTACTTCGAGCTCGCGGCGAAGCCGCGGTGGATCGCCCGCTTCACCCCGACGATGAACGAGTCGATCACGAAGGGCGAGGAGTACTTCAGGTGTGCCGAGCTCGGCGGGCAGACAGAGGACACCTCCGCCTAGCTCGCAGGCACGGCTAGTCGCCGAGGACGGGCGAGAGCCCCTTCTGGTGGCGCTCGTAGGCCCCGAGCACCGCGCGCAGGGATGCCGACGTGGTGTTCGGGTCCGAGCCCACGCCCCACCGCACGTTGCCCTTCGAGTCCTTCGTCTCCACGTACGCCACGGCCGTCGCCTCGGAGCCCTGGCCCATCGCGTGCTCGGAATAGTCGATGACATCGATGTCAGCGGCGAGACCCCCGCGCAGCGCGTGCACGAACGCGTCGATCGGTCCGTTGCCCTCCCCGGAGATGGTGCGCCGCTCGCCGTTCATCACCAGCTGCGCGGTGATGGTGGTGCGGCCACTCGTGGAGTCGCTGCGCAGCTCGTGGCTGGACAGCTGGATCCCGGCGTCGTCGGGCAGGTACTCGGCCCTGAATGCATCCCAGATCACGAGCGACGAGACCTCGGTGCCTGTGTCCTCGGTGATGTGCTGAATCGTCTTCGAGAACTC
>CAYXRQ010000236.1:0-2842 GCA_964466765.1 uncultured Bifidobacterium sp.
ACTACTTCGACCAGGCCAACAACGAGCGGTACGTGCCCTACGTGGTGGAGCCCGCGGCCGGCGCCAACCGCACGATGGCTGCGTTCCTGCTGGCGGCCTACGACGAGGACGTCGTGAACGACGAGCCGCGCACCGTGCTGCGCCTGCACCCGCGCCTCGCCCCCTACAAGGTTGCCGTCCTGCCCCTGTCCAAGAAGGACACCTTGACACCGCTCGCAAAGGACGTGTTCGCACGGCTGTCGGCCCGCTACATGTGCGACTACGACGAGACGCAGGCCATCGGGCGCCGCTACCGCCGCCAGGACGAGATCGGGACCCCGCTCTGCGTCACCGTGGACTTCGACTCGCTGGAGGACGGTGCAGTGACGATCCGCCACCGGGACTCCACGGAGCAGGTCCGCGTGCCTCTCGACTCGCTCGAGTCCGAGGTGGCGGCCATCCTGGGCTTCTGAGCCGGGACTGACTGCCACTAGGTTGGCTGTTCCTGACCACAAGGAGGACCCAGATGAGCCAGGTGTCGTTGATCGTGAAACTGGTGGCCGCGGACGGAAAGCGTGCCGACCTCGCCACCGCGTTCAGTGCTGCGTACGAGCACGTCGCGAAGGAGGAGGGCACCCGCTACTACCTCCTGCACGAGGACATGGGCGACGCCAACGTCCTGTGGATCTACGAGATGTACGAGTCCCAGGAGTCCCAGGAGGCCCACGGCGCGGCGGACTGGTTCAAGCCCTTCCAGAAGTCGCTGGCGCCCTTCATCGGCGGGCCGGCGGAGTTCCACGGCCTCAAGCCGGTCGGCGGCAAGGGTCTCTGACCCTCCCGCGGCGACGTCACTGACCGATGGCCGCGCGCACCTATCTCGACGGGATCCTGGCGTTCCACCGCGCCCGGGCCGCGGCTGACGAACGCAGTCTGGAGTCCCTGGTCTCTGAGGCGCGGGCCTGTGTGCCCCCGCGGGGTTTCTCGCGGGCGATCTCGTCGACGCCGCACATTGCCGTCATCGCCGAGATCAAGCGCAGGTCGCCGTCGAAGGGAGACCTGAACGCAGGTCTCGATCCCTCGGCCCTCGCGCGTGCGTACCAGGCCGGCGGTGCCTCGTGCCTGTCGGTGCTCACCGACTCGGAGCACTTCGGCGGGTCACAGGAGGACCTGATGGCCGCACGCGACGCATGCTCCCTGCCGGTCATCCGCAAGGACTTCACTGTCGATGCCCGCGACGTGTGCGACGCCAGGCTGATGGGCGCGGACTGCGTCCTGCTGATCGCGGCGGCACTCACCGCAGGGGAGCTCGCGCTCTTCCTGGAGGTCGCCCGCGAGGTGGACATCGATGCCCTCGTGGAGGTGCACGACGAGCCCGAGCTGGAGGCTGCCCTGTCCGCGGGTGCCCGGCTGGTGGGGGTGAACCAGCGCGACCTGGTGACCTTCGCGGTCGACCATGACCGCGCGGTGCGGATGGGTTCGCTCATGCCCGCGGGGCTGGTCAAGGTGGCCGAGTCCGGCGTGCGCGGCAGGGCCGATGCGCAGTCGCTCCGTGATGCCGGCTACGACGCGGTGCTCGTGGGGGAGCACCTGGTGACGGCCCCGGACCCTGGTGCCGCACTGACCGACCTGCTGGTCGACTGAGCGAACCTCCCGCACCACGGGCCTGCGCCGGAACTACGGTTCGGGTCGTGTTCGTGAAGATCTGCGGCATCACCAACGAGGAGGACGCCCTGCTCGCTGTCGCCATGGGTGCCGATGCGGTCGGGTTCATCTTCGCGCCGTCCCCGCGGCAGGTCGCCGTGCAGAAGGTCTACGACATCACGCGCCGCCTCCCGCGGGAGATCCTCACCGTCGCCGTCTTCCGTGACGAGCACCCGCAGAGGGTCATCGAGATGGTGGACAAGGCGGGCGTCAAGGCGGCGCAGCTGCACGGTCACGAAACTCCCGAGATGGTCGCCGAGGTGATGTCGGGCGTGCGCACGGTCATCAAGGCCGTCGCTGCCGGCACCGTGGATGCCTCCCGTGCCGACTCGTTCCGCACCGATCTCGTCCTCGTGGACGCCCCGTCACCGGGTTCCGGGCAGGTGTTCGACTGGTCGTTGCTGGGCGACGTGCCGGTGGGCCCGAGGCTGATCCTCGCCGGGGGGCTCACGCCCGACAACGTGGCCGCGGGCATCAGGGCGGCCCGCCCGTGGGGCGTGGACGTGGCCGGGGGAGTCGAGGCGGAGCCTGGGCGCAAGGACCCCGTGAAGATGCGCCGGTTCATCGCCGAGGTGCGGGCGAACGAGCCGCAGGAACAGGACCGGCCAGCCGACGCGCCGTTCGACTGGATGGAGGACTGACGGCACACCAATCCACTGGTGGGAATCGCCCCGCCGCGTGGTGGAATTGGCGAATGTCAGTTCTCGTCACCCCCGGACCGGACGGACGCTTCGGAGACTTCGGAGGGCGTTTCGTCCCCGAGACCCTCGTGCCCGCATGCCAGGAACTGGAGGCCGCGTTCACGGAGGCGTGGGCCGACCCCGTGTTCCGCGGCGACCTCGACCACATCCTGCGCGAGTACGCGGGACGCCCGAGCATGCTCACCGAGTGCCACAATCTCGGCCGCCAGCTGGGCATCCGCCTCATCCTGAAGCGCGAGGACCTCAACCACACGGGTTCGCACAAGATCAACAACGTCCTGGGCCAGACACTGCTCGCAAAGAGGATGGGCAAGAAGCGCATCGTCGCGGAGACGGGCGCAGGGCAGCATGGCGTTGCCTCGGCCACGGCGGCGGCACTCATGGGCCTGGAGTGCAAGGTGTACATGGGGGCGGTCGACGTCGAGCGCCAGGCACTCAACGTGTTCCGCATGCGCCTTCTC
>CAYXRQ010000237.1:0-2826 GCA_964466765.1 uncultured Bifidobacterium sp.
TGTGGGAGTGGTGGCGCCGCCTGCCCGCGGACTCGTTCGCCGTGCTCACCAGCCCGTACGAGGGCGCCGCCGAATTCGATGCGCAGCAGCCGTTCCGGGTCGAGCGCACCCGCGAGCCCGTCCTGCTGCCGCATCCGTGGATGGTGCAGCGCATCAACAGGATGGCCGCGGACTTCGGCGCCGACTTCGTGGTGCTCGACCCTGCGCTTCCCCTCGGTCTCGTCGGGCCCGCTCTGTCGCTTCCCTACATGGTGGTGCTGCACGGCGCCGAGGTGACGGTGCCCGGGCGTCTCCCGGTGTCACGCCAGGTCCTCGGGCATGTGCTGCGCGGTGCGCGTCATGTGATCGCCGCCGGCGGGTACCCCGCGCGCGAGGGTGACCACGCGGCGGGCCGGGCCCTGCCCGTCACGGTGGTGCCGCCCGGAGTCGACACATCGCGGTTCGTCCCTCTCTCTCACGATGAACGGCTGGCGGCGCGCGCACGGTTCGGCATCGGCGCGGAGGACGAGGTGGTCCTCGGGGTCAGCAGGCTCGTCACCAGGAAGGGCTACGACACGGTGATCCGTGCGGTGGCCAGTCTCGCCCCGTCGCGGCCGTCGCTGCGGCTCGTCATCGGCAGCACCGGACGGGACGAGGAGAGACTCCGCCGCATCGCAGCCGAGACGAACGCGCCCGTCACGTTCCTCGGCCGTGTCGCGCACGATGACCTGCCCCTGCTGTACGGGTGCTCCGACGTGTTCGCCATGATGTGCCGCAACAGGTGGGGCGGCCTCGAGCAGGAGGGCTTCGGCATCGTGTTCGTGGAGGCCGCCGCGTGCGGGATCCCCCAGATCGCGGGGGACAGCGGAGGGTCCGCGGAGGCGGTGGTCGACGGCGAGACCGGCTGGGTCATGGCAGACCCGGAGGACGTCCCGGCACTGGCCGCGCGCATCGAGGGACTGCTGAATGACGCCCCGTTGCGCCGCCGCATGGGCGAGGCCTCCCGCCGGCGGGCTGTGGAGAACTTCGACTACGGCGTCCTCGCCGCGAGACTGGGCGGCGTGCTCGGCGCGGGGCCACAATGAACGGCGTGACCAGCACCCAGCGCGCGCACCCCGCCGGGCGGGTCATCGTCCAGGTGAATGCCGCCCTCACCGCAGTGTTCGTCGTGACGTCGCTCGCCGCGGCAGTCGTGTTCGACGACCCGTGGAAGCAGGTGGCGGTGGGCACGAGCCTGGCGTGCTTCGCCGTGGGTGTGGTCGCGTTCCTGTGGGGCTACTGGAACGCCGTCCAGCGGAGCCGGGAGGACAACATCGGTGTCGCTGCGCTCTACTTCCTCCTCGGCGGGATCGCACCGAAGGGTGTCGCGCGCCGGATGAACGCGTTGCTCGCCGTGCAGACGGTGTGGAGCATCGCCACCGCGGCGGCGCGGGGATCCACCGACGGCAAGCCGGGGAGCACACTCGCGTTCGGCATCCTCGTGCCGATGATGGGGCTCGGCCTGAACGGACTGTGGGGCGCGTTCCACGGCACGTTCGAGCCGCGTCCCGCCCCCGGGAGGCGGGGGGTGTCGCCGGAGGGGGCGCAGAACGGGCAAGATGAGAGCCATGAGTGACCGCGCCGCGCAGACGACGTTGATAAACGCACCCCTCGCCACGGCGTACGCGGTGGCCCTCGATTTCGAGCGCTACCCGGAGTGGGCGAAGGACGTGAAAGAGGCGATCGTCCGCGGCCGCGACGACCAGGGCAGGGCCACGCTCGTGGAGTTCCGCGCCTCCGCCCTGGGCCGCAGCACGCGCTACACCCTGTCCTACGACTACTCGGACGCGCCCAACAGGCTGTCGTGGCACCTCGTCGACGGCGACATCATGCGGTCGATCGACGGTGCGTACTCATTCGTCGAGGTCGACGGCGGGACACAGGTCTTCTACGAGATCGAGATCGAACTGGTGATCCCGCTGCCCGGGTTCGTGAAGCGCCGCGCGGAACAGAGGATCCTCGACACCGTGAAGGAACTCAAGGCCCGCGCCGAGTCATGACCACTGTCGGGATCGACGTCGGGGGCACGAAGTGCCACGGCATCGCCGCGGACGGCGAGGGTGCCGTCGTTGCCGAGCTGCGGCGGCCCACCCCTCACGCGGGCGAGCTGGTCGAGCTGCTGGCCGAGATGCACCGTGAGCTGGGCGGCGGCACGGCGCTCGGCATCGGGGTCCCCGGGCTCATCACCCCCGAGGGGGTCATCAAGGCCTCGCCCAACCTGCGCGGCGCGCACGACATCGAGGTCGGCCCGAGCCTGCGCTCCGCGCTCGGGATCCCGGTGCACGTGGAGAACGACGCAACGAGCGCCGCGTACGCAGAGTGGCGGGTCGGGGCCGCGCGCGGCGCCTCCGATGCGCTCATCGTCACGCTGGGCACCGGGATCGGCGGCGGCATCGTGATGGGCGGCGCGCTCCAGCGCGGCGCGAACGGGTTCGCGGGGGAGATCGGCCACATGGTCGTCGAGGCCGACGGCATCGAGTGCGTGTGCGGGCGGCGCGGCTGCTGGGAGCGCTACTCGTCCGGCTCCGCGCTGCGGATGCTGAGCGGAGGCATGAGCGGGGAGGAGGTCATGTCCCGCGCGATGAACGGCGAGGCGCAGTCGCTCGAGGTCATCGACAGGTTCGCACGGTGGTTCGCGGTCGGCGTCGCGAGCCTCACGAACGTCCTCGACCCGGAGGTCGTCGTGGTCGGCGGGGGAGTCGTGGACGCGTGGACCGTCGTGCACCCCGCGATGACGAAGTGGCTCGACGAGCTCCTCTACTCGTCCGAGAACAGGCCGCACCCCGCGGTGCGACCGGCAGAGCTCGG
>CAYXRQ010000238.1:0-2825 GCA_964466765.1 uncultured Bifidobacterium sp.
CAGCGCCTCGCCCGACACCGGCAACCACAGCCTGTGGCGACACGCCCAGCTGAACAACCACCACGGCCTCTGCGAGGTGGTGCCCGGCATCTGGCAGGTGCGCGGGTACGACATCTCGAACATCACCTTCATCGAGAGCAGGACCGGATGGGTGGTCATCGACCCGCTGACCACCGAGGCGACCGCACGCGCCGGGTACGAGCTCGTCACGCAGCACCTCGGCCACCGGCCGGTCGTGGCCGTGATCTACACCCACTCCCACGGCGACCACTTCGGGGGCGTGCAGGGCGTGACCTCGCAGGAGGACGTGGATGCAGGCCGGTGCCCTGTCATCGCCCCGGAGCACTTCCTGTACGAGGTCGTCGGCGAGAACGTGATCGCGGGCTTCGCGATGGGCCGGCGTTCGCTGTACCAGTTCGGCCCGTTGCTGCCTGCCGACCCGCAGGGCCACGTGGACTGCGGCCTCGGCGGGCTCATCCCCACCGGCCAGATCGGTCTCATCGCACCGACGGTGGACATCACGCGCACGGGCCAGGAGATGACGGTGGACGGCGTGCGCATCGTGTTCCAGCTGACGCCCGAGACCGAGGCGCCGGCGGAGATGAACTTCTACTTCCCGGACTTCAGGGCACTGTGCATGGCCGAGAACTGCAGCCACACGATGCACAACCTCGTGCCGATCCGCGGGGCGCTCGTGCGCAACTCGCTGAACTGGTCGAAGTACATCAACGAGGCGATGGAGATGTTCCTCGAGGGCACCGACGTGCTCTTCACGTCGCACAACTGGCCGCGCTGGGGCAACGAGGACGTTCGCGGGTTCCTCACCACGCAGCGTGACCTGTACAAGTGGATGCACGACCAGTCGATGCGCCTGGCGAACAAGGGGTACACGCCCACGGAGATCACCGCCGAGCTCGAGCTGCCGGAGGAGTTCCTGGCGAACGACCACACCCGCGGCTACTACGGCGACCTCATCCACAACTCGAAGGCCGTGTACCAGCGCTACCTCTCCTACTACGACGGCAACCCCACCAATCTGCACAGGTACACGCCGGCTGAGGCAGGCCGCAGGTACGTGGAGGACATGGGCGGTGCGGCACGGGTGGTCGAGACTGCGCGGCGCTACTTCGAGGCCGGCGACTACCGCTGGGTGTGCGAGATGCTCATCCACGTCGTGTTCAGCGACCCCACCAACACGGAGGCACGGGAGCTGCAGGCCGACGCGTTCGAGCAGCTCGGCTACCAGGCGGAGTCGTCCACCTTCCGCAACGCCTACCTGATGGGGGCGATGGAGCTGCGGCAGGGCCCGCCGAAGATGCCGACGGGCGCGCGCCGGGGGCTCATCCTCGCGATGACGGTCGGCCAGATGTTCGACGCGATGGCGGTCAGGCTGAAGTCCGAGAACGTGGGCGGCGTCAACGTGGCGTCCAACTGGACGTTCACCGACGTCAATGAGAAGTGGATCCTCGGCATCTCGAACCGGACGCTCTTCTACACGCCGGGCCGCCACGAGGCGAGTGCCGCCGTGTCGGTCACGATCCCGAAGGCCACGCTCGCCGACATCATGACCCAGGAGACCACCTTCGTGAAGGAGGTCGAGGCTGGCACGGTCGGGCTGGAGGGCGACCCCTCGGCGCTCGTCTCGATCTTCGGCAACCTCGACGTGTTCGTGGCGGACTGGCCGATCGTCGAGCCGTGACCGGGGTCTAGCGGGCGGGACCGCCGTTGCGGATCAGGACCTCGTCCCCCAGGTAGTCGGCCAGCATGTCCGCCCTCGCCTGCGCGGTGTGGACGTTCAGCTCGATGCGCTCCTCCGAGCGGCAGGAGTGCCGCACGGTGAGCACGAGGGTCTTGTCGCGCAGGGACGACGACACCTCCGACACGCACTGGTCGTGCGAACGGTCGAGGCCGGTGGCGACGCGCAGCACGCCCGCCATCAGGTCGATGGCCAGCTGGTCGTCGCGGCCCAGCCTGCCGTACTCGGCGTGGGATGCCTTCGGGGGCGACTTGCGGTGGTACCGCGCGGTGAGCGCGATCATCTCGATCTCGTCGTCGCTGAAGCCCATGAGGTCGGCGTTGCGGATGATGTAGTACGAGTGCAGGTGGTGCTTCGAGTACGAGATCGCGTTGCCGCAGTTGGCGAGCAGTGCCGCGGCCCGCAGCATCCTCTCCAGCGGTCGGTCGATCTCGTAGTGGCGGCCGACGGCGCGCAGGATCCTCGCCGACAGTTCCGCCACGTGCATGCTGTGCTCCATGTCGACGGAGCACCGTTCGGCGAGACGCACGGCGCTCTGGTGGGCTGCATCGACGGGCTCCTCCGGCATCACGCCGAGCCTCTGCGCGGTGTCCACCAGGACCCCCTCGCGCAGCGCGTAGTCGCTGTACTCGAGGGACTCGATGCCGAGCATCCGCACCGCCTCGTCGAGGATCACCGCGCCGGCGGCGATGATGTCGGCGCGCTTCGGGTCGAGCCCCTCGATCGCGAGACGCTCCCTCGGGGACTCGGCGTCCAGCACAGCATCGACCACGTCAGCCAGTTCGTCCGCGCCGAACACGAAGCCGTTGAAGGACTGGGGTGCCGGGCGGTCGCGCCTGCCGGCTGCCACCCTCGCGATCGTCTCGTTCGTGCCCGAGGAGAGGACCGTCCGGGAGAACCCGATCCTGCCGATGTCGTGCGCGAGGGGTGCGAGCGTGCTCTGCACCTTGGCCCGGAGTTTCTTGACGCCCTGCGGGGTCACCTCCCCGCCGGGGAGGAAGGCATCGGTCATCCGGACCGCACCGAGCTTCAGGCTCTGGGCGATGCGCAGGTTGCCTCGCACGGACAC
>CAYXRQ010000239.1:0-2822 GCA_964466765.1 uncultured Bifidobacterium sp.
AGAGCACCTCCCTGCTCGCGGGTGCCATCGCGGACGCCGCCGTGAAGCCGAAGGTGCTTCTCTCCGGGTCGGCCATCGGCATCTACGGCCCGCGTGACGGCGAGACACTCGACGAGTCGTCGTCGCACGGAGAGGGCTTCCTCGCCGACGTGTGCGAGCAGTGGGAGTCCGCCACGCGCGCGGCGGAGAACGCAGGGGTGCGCACCGTGCACCTGCGCACCGGCATCGTGCTGTCGCGCAGCGGTGGTGCGCTCAAGAAGCAGTTGCCCCTCTTCGCGCTCGGCCTCGGCGGCAAGTTCGGCAACGGCAGCCAGTGGCAGAGCTGGATCTCGATCGACGACGAGGTCGGGGCGATCGTGCACCTCCTCGAGTCCACGCTGTCGGGCCCGGTGAACCTCACCGCGCCGGAGCCCGTCACGAACTCTGACTTCACGCGCACGCTCGGCCGCGTGATGCGCCGGCCGGCATTCCTGCCGATCCCCTCCTTCGGGCCGGCCCTGCTGCTCGGCAGGGAACTGGCCGATGCACTCCTCTTCACCGGCCAGCGCGTGGTCCCGGGGGCGCTCCAGCGTGACGGCTACGTGTTCCGTCATTCTTCGCTGGAGCAGGCGCTGCGTGGCATTCTCGGCAGGTGACAGAAAGCGCCCCGCTCCCCGAGTCCGCTGACGTCGTCATCGTCGGTGCGGGTCTCGCCGGTCTCGTCGCGGCGCGCGTCCTGGAGTCGAATGGCATCACCTCCACGGTCCTCGAGGCGAGCGACGGCGTCGGCGGCCGCGTGCGCAGCGACATCGTTGACGGGTTCGTGCTCGACCGCGGCTTCCAGGTGCTGCTGACCGGCTACCCGGAGCTCCACCGTCACCTCGACCTCGCCGCGCTCGACCTGCGAATGTTCGAGCCCGGCGCACTCGTGTGGCGCCGGGGCAAGGGGACCGTCGTGGGAGACCCCTTCCGTCGCCCGCGCACGCTCTGGTCCACCGCGACAGCCTCGATCGGCACCGTGCAGGACAAGGCCCGCATCGCCCTGCTGCGCGCCAGGCTGCTGCGCGCGGACCCGCGGCAGCTGCTGCGCGGTGACGACATCCCCACCATGGCTGCGCTGCGCGGCATGGGCTTCTCCTCCGCGATGATCGAGCGGTTCTTCCGTCCGCTCGTCGGCGGCATCCAACTGGACCCGTCCCTCGGCACCTCGCGGAGGATGTTCGACGTCATCTTCCGCACGCTCGCCGACGGCGACTCGGCCGTTCCCGCCCGCGGCATGGGCGAGATCACGGCGCAGCTCGTCTCGCGCCTGCGCACCTCGAGCGTGCACCTGGACACCGCGGTCACCGCCGTGCGGCCGGGCTGCGTGGAGGTCGCGGGCGGGCGCAGCATCAGCGCGCGCAGCATCATCGTGGCGACGGAGGGGCCGGTCGCGTCGCGTCTCCTCGGCCTCCCGGAGGTCGGCTCGCGTGCAGCAGGGTGCGTGTACTTCGCCGCAGACGTCGCGCCGGTGGAGGGCGCCTACGTGATCCTCGACGGCCACGGCAACGGCCCGGTGTACAACGTGGCGGTCATGTCGCACGTGTCGCCCGCGTACGCACCGGCAGGGCGGCACCTCATCGCCGCCGCGATGCCCGGCACGGTGGAGGGTGACCTCGAGTCCGCCGCACGCCGCCAGTTGCGCAGCTGGTGGGGCCCCCAGGTGGACAACTGGCGCCACCTGCGCACCTACCGCATCCCGCACGGCCAGCCCGACCAGACACCCCCGTTCGCCCCGAAACAGCGCGTGTCCCTCGGCGAGGGGCTCTTCGTGTGCGGGGACCACCGCGACACGGGTTCGATCCAGGGGGCGATGTACTCCGGTCGTCGTTGCGCCGAGGCGGTCGTCGAGTCGGCGAGAATGACGTCATGACGGCACGCACGGGCACCGGGAGGGCGCGCTGATGGCCCGCACGCGTTGGTTGGATGACGAGGAGATGCGCGCGTGGCGCGGCTTCATCGAGGTGACCGGCCAGCTCAACATCGAACTGGAGGCCGACCTGAACGCGCACGGCCTGACGTCGGGTGACTACCAGGTGCTCGTCTACCTCAGTGAGTCCGGTGACGGCCGGCTGCGGATGTGCGACCTGGCCGACCGGCTGAACCTCTCCCCGTCCGGCCTCACCCGCAGGCTCGACGGGCTGGTGCGCAAGGGCATGGTCTCGCGCGAGCGCAGCGACGCCGACCGCCGCGTGATGATGGCGGTGCTCACCCCCAAGGGCCTCGACAAGCTGGTGGCGGCGGCACCCCACCACGTGGCGAGCGTGCGCCGGCACCTCATCGACCGCCTCGACGAACGACAGATTCGCCAGCTGGGCCAGATCTTCGAGTCGCTGCGCCGCCGCGACTGACGCTCAGCGAACCTGCGGCGACACGTCGCGCCGCACGTAGTGACCGCGACCGCGACGGCCGAGGAACTCGCCGCCGTCAACGATCACCTCGCCGCGCGAGATGACGGTGCGCACCGCGCCGTGCAGCTCGAACCCCTCGTACGCCGAGTGGTCGAGGTTCATGTGGTGGGTCTCCGCGGAGATCCGCGTCACGCGCGACGGGTCGTAGACCACCACGTCCGCGTCCATCCCCGGCGCGATGTCACCCTTGGCGGACAGCCCGAACAGGCGCGCCGGCGCCGTGGAGCACACCTCGACCCAGCGCTCCAGCGTGAGCTCCCCCGCCACGACCCCCTGGTGGATGAGGTCCACGCGGTGCTCCACGCCGCCGATCCCGTTCGGCACCACGTTGAACGACTCGCCGTTCATCAGTTTCTGCTCGCGCAGGCAGAACGGGCAGTGGTCCGTGCTCAC